>NZ_RWKS01000053.1:0-7062 GCF_003985085.1 Sphingomonas sp. TF3
AAGTACTGCGCCGCTTCTCGGCGATCTACAAGATCGAGGCAACGCTCAGGGGCAAGTCGCCCGAACGGCGGTTCGAAGGCCGGCAGCTGATGCTGAAGCCGCTGTTCGACGACCTGCGCGACTATCTCTCGAAGAACCTCGCCCGGTTCAGCACCAAGGGCAAGATGGCCGAGGCGATCAACTACACGCTCAACCACTGGCAGCAGCTCACCTATTGCCTGCTCGACGGCCGCGTCGAGTTGGATACCAACACGGTCGAAAGAAGCATCCGCCCGATTGCCCTGTCGCGCCGCAACTCGTTGTTCGCCGGCAGCGATGCCGGAGCCGACAATTGGTCGGTGATCGCGAGTCTTCTCGAAACGTGCAAGCTCTCGGACGTCGATCCACTCGCCTGGCTCACCACCACCCTGCAAAAGCTTGCCGCCGGTCATAGCAACAAGGACCTCGATTCCCTCATGCCCTGGCACTTCCCCAAGATCGCCGGGCGCAACGCCCCCTCCTAAGACGCTTGACCGACACGGTTCCGCCACGTGGGTCTGGGATGACGGATACCTCCGACCTCAGTGAAGCCCTGGAAAAGATCCAGGACACGATCGGAAGATTGACCGATTTATATCCCGAGAGCCTCACTTGGGGTGACTGAAATTCTATGTCGCGTTACGTACCTTTGCCGGGATTGACCCCAACATGGCCTTCACCGAATGCCTACTTTTGAACTCACTCCGATCCTGGCAGAGGTTCCCTAACTGCTATCAACAGATCGCCGGCGGGGAACAGGCGACAGGCAAGCGCAAACCCTGCTTCCCGATCAGCTTCCGAAACCCTTTCTGCGCTCATCTTTCCGGTCTTGTAGTCGCCATTGACGACCCTGATCCGGCAAAGTCCGCACCCGCCACCCCTGCAGCCAACACCGATATCATCAGCCCCGCATCGCTCCATCGCGATCAGAACCGGTTCGTCTTGACCGCAGTCAAACTCCGCTCCGCCGACAATACGAATCCGATGCAGCTGTCCCAAGGCGTTAATCCGACGTTCCGGCTTTGGCAGCCGCCTTCGCCGCGAAAGACTGACCTCCCACAGCGAAATGACTCGGGGCCATTTCGCGTAAAATGATTCGAATCGATTCACGCGGTGCACCGATCGATGTAATCGCCGCGTCAGTCAGCGCCTCGATCAACCTCTCCTTATCGTGGGCAGACCTCCCTTCAAGCATGTTGACCTCAATAATTGGCACTTACGCCTCCACTTGGAACGTGACGGTGCCCAAGCCCTGGATCGTCGTACGAACGGTCTGCCCCGGGGCAAGGCTCGGCGCGGCGGTAATACCGCCCGCCATGACGATATCACCTGCGTTGATCTGCTCTCCCGCCTCGGCGACCAACCGTGCCGCCGCAACCAACGAACGCAGCGGATGGCCGAGAATCGCTGCAGTCGAACCAACCTCGGTCACGAAACCGTTTATTTCGAGGATCACGCCCAGATTGGAGAAATCCTTGGCGGGATCGTTCCACGGGCCAATCACAAGGCCGGAAGATGAGGTATTGTCTGCAATCACATCGCAAAGAGAGAATTTGAAATTCTCATACCGACTGTCGATTATCTCCATTGCCGGAGCGATCGCCTCCACCGCCGCCAAGGCTGCCGCGCCCGTGACCCTTCCCGACAACGGTGCTTTCATGAGGAAGGCCACTTCCGGTTCGACTCGAGGGTGGACGAAACGTACCCGCGACATCGCGGAACCCTCCTCGATCAGCATCGCATCAGTGAGGCGGCCCCAGGCCACCTCATCGACCCCCACCTGCAGCATCTTGGCCCGACTCGTGAGGCCCATTTTGACGCCGATCCGCCGCTCTCCACGCGCCAGGCGGCGGTCCACAGACAACTTCTGGATCCTGTATGCGTCGGCTACACTCAACCCCGGATCGCTGTGGGTCAGCTGTCGAGTCGCACAAGCGTTGAGCGCGGCGCCATCTAGAATTTCAGCGTATCCTTGAAGTCTGTCCATTACCATTGGCCTACGCTGCCCGCTCAGAAATTATATCAAGGGCAACATCCACGATCATGTCCTCCTGCCCGCCGACCATACCCCGCTTACCAAGTTCTAGCAGGATTTCGCGGGTGTCGAGCCCATATTGCTCGGCTGCTTTTTCTGCGTGCCGAAGGAAGCTCGAGTAAACCCCAGCATAACCCAGACTGAGTGTCTCGCGATCAACCCGCACCGGACGATCCTGCAGCGGGCGAACCAAGTCTTCCGCCGCATCCATCAGCGCCATGACATTGCAGCCGTGGTTCCAGCCCTTGCGATCGGCCGCCGCAACGAACACCTCTAGCGGGGCATTACCTGCTCCTGCACCCATGCCGGCAAGGCTAGCATCGATCCGGACTGCCCCTTCCTGGGCAGCGACGATCGAATTGGCGACACCAAGCGAGAGGTTGTGGTGGGCATGCATGCCGCGCTGGGTTTCCGGTTTGAGCACCCGTTCATAGGCGCGCAGGCGATCGCGCACCCCGTCCATGTCGAGGGCACCCCCGCTGTCGGTCACATAGACGCAGTGTGCGCCATAGCTTTCCATCAGCAGCGCCTGCTGCGCCAGCGCCTCCGCATCGATCATATGGCTCATCATCAGGAACCCTGAGACGTCCATGCCAAGATCGCGAGCGATGCCGATATGCTGCCTGGCGACATCGGCTTCAGTACAATGGGTGGCGACCCGCACCGAACGCACTCCCAGCGAGTAAGCCCGCCGCAGTTCCTCGACAGTACCGATCCCCGGTACCAGAAGCGTGGTCAGCACCGCGTTCTTGACGACATCGGCAGCGGCCTCGATCCATTCCCAGTCGGTATGGGCGCCGAACCCGTAGTTGAACGAGGTGCCGTTGAGGCCATCGCCATGCGAAACCTCAATCGCATCGACGCCGGCATCATCGAGCGCCTTCGCGATCGTGCGGACGCTGTCTGTGCCGTACATGTGCAGGATGGCATGCATCCCGTCACGCAGGGTGACATCCTGGATGTAGAGCTTGCTGGTTTCAGGATTGAAAGTCATGCTGCCGCCTTCTCGATTTGCTGTTGGGCGAGACGCTCGCCAGCCGCCTTGGCTGCGGCGGTCATGATGTCGAGGTTTCCGGAATATTTGGGCAGATAATCGCCCGCACCTTCAACCTCTAGAAAGACGCTGGTCTTGAGCCCCTCGAACTCGCCATAGCCCGGAATCTTCAAGGGGTGGTTCGAACCGAACCGCTCGAACTGCACTTCCTGCTTAAGCCGATAGCCAGGCACATAAGATTGGACGGTCTGCACCATGTCCTGGACCGAGGCTCGGATTTTGTCCTCATCGACTTGGTCGGTCAGCGTGAAGATCGTGTCGCGCATGATCATCGGCGGTTCGGCCGGGTTGAGGATAATGATCGCGCGTCCGCGGCCCGCGCCGCCGACCGCCTCGATCGCCTTCGCAGTGGTCCGCGTGAATTCATCGATATTGGCCCTCGTTCCGGGTCCGGCCGAGCGCGAGGACACCGAGGCCACGATTTCGGCATAATGGACCGGAGTAACGCGCGAGACCGCAGCCACGATCGGAATCGTAGCCTGTCCCCCGCAGGTGACCATGTTGACATTGCGGACACCGCTTTTGAGCGCGCCACCCACCGGCGGCACGAAGAACGGACCGATTGCTGCTGGGGTCAGGTCGACCACCAGCTTGCCGTCCTGCTGCAGAGCGGCGTCATGTTCCTTGTGAGCATAGGCCGAGGTAGCGTCAAAGACGACGCCGATCTCGGGATAGACCGGCAGCTTGCGCAGCCCTTCAATCCCTTCATGTGTGGTGGTCACGCCACGTTCACGGGCCATTGCCAGCCCTTCCGAAGCAGGGTCAATTCCGACCACTGCGGCAAGTTCTAGCATGTCAGAACCCTTGAGCAGCTTGATCATCAAGTCGGTGCCGATATTGCCCGAGCCTATGATTGCGCATTTCATCTTGGCCATCTTTTTGTCTTCCTGTTCCGTCGTCAGCCGGCGTTGGCAGCGAAGGCTGCACGCACCGTTCCGACACCATTGATTCTCGCTTCTACGACATCACCGCGATTGACTTGGGCCATCGGCCCCAAGGCACCCGACAGGATCACATCGCCTTCGAGCAGCGGCCGTCCAACCCGCGCCATGACCCTCGCCAACCACAGCGCTGCAGTTATCGGGCTGCCCAGACACGCTATCCCCGCACCGAGGGAAATCGGCTCGCCCTTTACTTCCATAACCATTCCGCACGCGCGCAGGTCGAGCCCCTCAAGCTTGCGCGGGATCGCGCCAAGCACAAACAGCCCGCTCGAAGCATTATCGGCTACAGTGTCCCAGATTCGGATGTCCCAGTTGGCCACTCGGCTGTCGACGACCTCGATCGCCGGCACGACATACTCGACCGCGCGAATCATCTCCGCCGTGGTGACGTCGGGATGCGGAAGGTCGCGGCCGACAACTATGGCGATCTCTGCCTCGACCTTAGGCTGGATGACCTGCCCGAGCGAGATTGGGATACCTTCGGGCACGTCCATGTCAGCAAACAACATGCCGTAATCCGGCTGATCGACACCCAGTTGCCGCTGAACCGCGAGTGAGGTTAGGCCGATCTTGCGCCCGACCAAACGTCGGCCACTGTCGAGGGAGTGCCGGGTATTGGCATCTTGCACCGCATAGGCAGCGTCCAGGCCGCCCGCCGAAATCAGGTCGCGCACCGGCGCCACCGGTGTTCCGCTCGACGCCGCGCCGCGCAGCATCTCAGCTGCCTTCTGGATAATTCTAGGATCGATCTTGGTTTCTATCGTCATAATCTTACAGCTTCACGCAGATGTTTTCAGATTCGGTATAAAATTCGAGGCTGTGTCCGCCGCCCTCCCGGCCAATACCTGAATGTCCCGATCCACCAAAAGCGGTCCGGAGATCGCGGAGGAACCAGCAATTGACCCAGCACACACCAACCTGCATCGCTGCAGCGACACGGTGCGCCCTTGAGAGATTCTCTGTCCAGACTGTCGCACACAAGCCGTAATCGGTGTCATTGGCCAGAGCGATCACCTCGCCTTCGTCATCGAAGGGGATGAACCCGCAGCATGGACCAAAAATCTCCTCGCGCATAACCGAACTGTCGTGTGCCAGACCAGTCCACAAGGTCGGTTCGACATAGAAGCCGCCTGCTTCAGTGCCCTCGATCCGGGGAATCCCGCCGCCGGTGACTACATTAGCCCCTTCAGCGACCGCTCGCGCATAGAAGCCAAGGACCTTTTCCTGGTGTTCGGCGCTGATCAGCGGGCCAAGATAGGCTGGGTCGCCGATACCCCCGGGCTTTAACGCCTTGGCAGCAATCGTCATTCGCCTGACAAATTCGTCGAACAAGGGCCGCTCGACATACACCCTTTCTGTGCCAAGACAGACCTGCCCGGTATTGAGGAACACAGAGCGGGAGATGCCCTCGATCGCCTTGTCGAGATCGGCGTCGGCAAAAACGATGGCGGGATTCTTGCCGCCGAGCTCGAAGGAAATATCTCGGACGCCGACTGCTGCCTTCTGCATGATGGCTTGTCCCGTACCGGTCTCGCCGGTGAAGGTGATGGCATCAACGTCCTTATTGGAGGTCAGGAATTCCCCCGCCGATCCTGCGCCAAACCCGTGAACGACATTGTAAACACCCTCAGGCATTCCCACAGCATTCATAACTTCGCCCAGCAACGTGGCGGTCCGCGGTGTCTCCTCCGAAGGCTTGACGACCACCGTGTTGCCGCACGCAAGCGCCGGACCGACCTTCCAGGTCATCAGCAGCAGCGGGAAGTTCCACGGGCAGATTACTGCGACAACGCCCTTTGGCTTACGCACCACGTAGTTGATTGCCTGGCTGCCGTCGGGAGTCGGCGTGATGAACGACTCCGCGGACATGGTTGCAATCACGTCGGCGAACATTCGGAAATTTGCCGCACCCCGTGGAATATCGATGTGCGAGGCTATCTGACGGGGTTTGCCTGTATCGGCAACTTCGGCCTCGAGGAAATCTTCGGCACGCCGCTCTATCTCGAAAGCAACGGCGGTAATCAGCTTGACCCGTTCGGCCGAGGTCATTCGGCCCCATGGGCCGTTGAGCGCCGCCTTGGCCACCGACACCGCATCTGCCACGTCGCGTTCGCTGGCTTCGTGGACGAGTCCTGTCTGCTGCCCGGTGGCGGGATTGACGTTGACGAACGTCTTACCCTCGCTGCCCTTGCGAAACGAGCCGCCAATAAAATTCTGGATGGTATCAGTGACGGGAAGAAACATGGTGTGATTGACCGCCTTTGTATTGACTATGCTAATTGGTCTGACCCAGCAGTTATTTCTGCATTGCACGGACCGCGGCGGCGCCGGCTTTGGCGCAGGTAATATCCTGTTCTTCGGTCCCCCCGGAGACCCCGATCGCTCCGACGCATTCGCCGCCGATCTCGATCGGCAGGCCCCCGCCGAACATCGCGATCCCAGGCTGCGCGGCGATCCCGCTGCACAGCGCCGGATTACCAGATACCGTCCGATAGAGTTCGGGACCTGGCATCCGGAAACTGGCGACAGTATAGGCCTTGTCCTGGGCGATCTGAGTGGATGGGAACGGGGTTCCGCTGGCGCGCAGAAATGCAACCAGTTCGCCGCCGGCACCAACGACCGCGGCAGTGACGGGACATCCAAGTGCTATGCCTTTGGCGACAGCCGAAGATACTGCGCTGGCGGCCAAACCATGGCCAATCGTCTTGATCACTGCCAAGCCGTCCATGGTCAGGTGTTCACCGTCATGAAGCGATCATGCAGAACTTTTTCATAATAGAAGATCGCCTTCCCGGCATTTTCGGCCTGCCACATTCTGCGGGGATTATCGGGATAGTAAATATAGCCGCCGCAGAATGTTTCGTTGCGATTGCCAGAGGGATCGAAGAAATAGATCGTCTGTCCACGAGTTATTCCGTGACGCGTCGGGCCGATATCGAGCGATATATCAAATCGACTGATAATATCTGCCGCATGCCCGACATCATGCCACGACTCCAGGTTGAAGGACG
>NZ_RWKS01000054.1:0-6121 GCF_003985085.1 Sphingomonas sp. TF3
CCAGGCAATCCATACCGCTTTGCTCTAAGGGGCGGCCTGTAACATTTTTGCTGCACTGCCAAAAAACATGCCGAATTTATGTTTTTTTGTTTGTTTGAGACGGCGGCTGTGCTAGCCGCACAGCCGAGTACTGCAGTGAATGCCTCTCACGAGGTTCATCATTAAGTAAGACAGGGAGTTACCAATGAATCTCGCTAAGATCGCAGCCTCGCTTGCCGCAGTGTCGCTGGTTGCTATGCCAGTTGTGGCATCGGCCCAGAAGCCGGCCGCTTCGCTCTCGCTGAGCAAGTCGGTCCGCGTTGGCAAGGCATCGTCGAAGAAGAACGGCATCGCACAGGTTGGCATCATCATCGGCGTTCTCGCCGTTGCCGGTGCAGCTGGCGGCATCGCTGCTGCAACCAGCGGCAGCAACTGATCTCTCCCAACCTTCGGGTTTTGGGTAAGGAAACGGCGGCGTAACAGCCGCCGTTTTTTTATCTGTTGAGGGCATTCAGAAGAAAAGTTCGATTCTTCAAAATACGCCCGCAATTATAGATGTCAGGGACGCATGAAAGGATGGCGTTGCCCACTTTAAGAGAGGGGGACGACGCGTTTCTTTCAGAGCGCTGTGAAAAGCGCGAATTTAGCCCTGATTGTACTTACTCGCCCGATTGCTGCTGGATGGGTTGAATCCGTGGCGCGGCGCGGGATTGATCGTCCAGAGGCTTTTGATAGGCGGCGGTCGGGTTGCTGGCGATGTCGGGCCGATACCGTTCGATTCGTAAGCTCAACCGACTGTCGACCCGGCTAATGACTCGGTTATTGATACGGTTCACATTGAGATTGGCGGGCTGACCCTTAGCTGTCAGGCGAGCGCCATAGGTGGTCGCTGCTTCGCGAACCGAACGAGTCTGCGCCTGCACGGCGGTGCTGATCGTCAGCGTAAGGGCGGCCATCGCGATAAGTGTCTTCATACAAATCCTTGCCCACGCGCTTCTTGGTCTAATCCGCCGGGCCACGTCATAATGCTGGAATTCCCCACCGGGATCAATGCGGCGTTTGGTCAGTACCATGTAAACAATGCGCGTCTCCGCGATCGACATGCCTGTCCGAAACCGATGTATTACGGATGGGGGGTAGGCGGCCATCCATAATATTGGTTTACGCGATTTAGGACACAGATGGTGGGTGCGCTGTTCCGCCGTGCAGACCGCACCCGGTCCGACCGGCTGCTCGGCCAGGCACGGATGCTGAAGGACACGGCCCGCTTCCACGCCCGGCTCGGCCGCCTGTTGGTGCGCGCGCAACCGGGCGCGACGCCTTCCGGGTGATCGAGGACCGGCTGGGCTGGGACCATCTCGAACTCAGCATCCGCTTCGCAGAGGATCTCACGCGCTCGGCCGACGACGGTCTGGAGGAAGTGGTCGAACGCTATCCCGCCGTCCGGAGGTTCGCGCCGACCTTCCTCTCCGCCTTCGCTTTCCGCACGGCGCGGTCGGGCGATCCGCTGCTCGGCGCCGTTGAGGCGCTACGAACGATGTACCGCGATGGGCGGTCGGTCCTGCCGAAGCGGGTGCCGACGAGCTTCGTCAAGCCGCACTGGCGCAAGGTCATGCAGCCGGTCGAAGGACCTATTGACCGGCGCGCTTACGAGATCGCGGTGATCGTCCACCTGCGCGAGCGGCTGGGCTCGGGCAACATCTGGGTGGACGGCAGCCGCGCCTATCGAACGCTCGACGATTACCTGCTGCCTGTGCCCGCCTTCGAGGCCATGCGTGCCAGCGGCGATCTGCACTTAGCCGTGCCGTCCGGTTTTTCCGAATGGTATGAGGAGCGTCGCACGCTCCTAACCCGGCGCATGACCGAGGTGGAGCGCGTAGCCGCGACCGACGAGCTGGTTGACGTGACGATCGAGCGCGGGCAGCTGGTTGCGGGTTTGCCCGCCGCAGCGCTTGGCCGATCTGATTGAGCGACGCGCGATCAGCGACGTTTTTTGCGCACTGCCCTCGGCCACGCGCCAGCGCCGCAACGAAATCCTAGAAGGTTTGCGGGGTTTACCCTTCGGCATCCAAACATTGCCGGGTTGGGCGCGACCGACCATAACCGGTCGTGCGTTTACAACCCCTCAACCGCCTTCAAGATTGCTCGCCCATAGGCAGTCTTCTTGAACCGCTCGCCTGCCGCTCGCGCCTGCTCGGAGCTGATGAAACCCATCTCGAACGCAATTTCCTCCAGGCACGCAATCTGGATGCCCTGGCGGTGTTGAAGCGTGCGGACGAACTCGCCCGCCTCGAGCAGGCTGTCGTGCGTGCCGGTGTCAAGCCAGGCATAGCCGCGCCCCATCTGTTCGACGAACAGGTCGCCCGCTTCCATATAGATGCGGTTGAGATCGGTGATCTCGAGTTCGCCACGCGCTGAAGGCTTCAGATTGCGGGCGAACTCGACGACGCGGTTGTCGTAGAAATAGAGGCCGGTGACCGCATGGTTAGACTTGGGCTGCGCGGGCTTTTCCTCCAGGCTGATCGCCTTGCCGCCCTCGCCGAACTCGACGACGCCATAGCGTTCGGGGTCCTCGACACGATAGCTGAAGACCGTCGCCCCGGTTGGCCGCGCGACCGCGCTCGCCAGCAGGTCGGTCAGGTACGCGCCAAAAAAGATGTTATCGCCCAGCACCAGCGCCACGTTATCATCGCCGATAAAGTCCGCGCCGATCGTGAAGGCCTGTGCCAGGCCATCGGGGCTGGGTTGCTCGGCATATTGGATGTCGAGGCCGAAGGTCGAACCGTCCTCGAACAGCCGCTGGTAATTGCCGAGATATTCGGGGCTGGAGATGATTAGGATTTCGCGGATCCCCGCCAGCATCAGCACGCTCAGCGGATAATAGATCATCGGCTTGTCGTAGATCGGCAGCAGTTGCTTGTTGACCGCGAGCGTCGCCGGGTGAAGCCGCGTGCCCGATCCGCCGGCGAGGATGATGCCCTTCATTTGGGTGCTCCGATGAGTTCGTCGAGAATTTCGCTCAGGGCGTCCTGCCATGCGCGTGGTTCGATGCCATAGGCAGTGCGGATCGCGTCATGGCTAAGTAGCGAGTTGGCAGGGCGCTGTGCCGGTGTCGGGTAATCGGTGGTGGCGATCGGCTTGACGCCGGCGACCGCGCCACCGCGTGCGCTGCTCTGGGCGAAGATCTCGCGCGCAAAGCCCGCCCAGCTGACCGCGCCGGCGTTGCTGAAGTGGAAGATGCCGGTCGGTGCAGCGTCATCCTCGATCAGGCGGACCGTGATCGTCAGCAACGCGGCGGCGAGGTCGGCGGCGCTGGTCGGGCTGCCGTGCTGGTCGTCGACCACGCCCAGCTCGTCGCGGGTCGCGCCGACGCGCAGCATCGACTTGACGAAATTATTGCCATGCGCCGACACGACCCAAGCCGTGCGCACGATCGCATGCCGCGCGCGCGAGGTGCGGACGGCCAGCTCGCCCCCCAGTTTCGACGCGCCATAAACGCCGAGCGGAGCGATGGGATCGTTCACCTCCCATGCACCGTCCTTGTCGCCTGCGAAGACATAATCGGTCGACACCTGCACGATCGGGATGCCGGCTACGGCGCAGGCCCGTGCAAAGGCGGCCGGTGCCATCGTGTTGACCGCCCAGGCCGTGACCTGGTCGCTTTCGGCCTTGTCGACTGCGGTATAGGCCGCCCCGTTGATGACCGCCGCCCACGGCCGCTCGGCGAGCTTGGCCGCGATCGCCGCCGTGTCGGTGAGGTCGAGCGCCGCGCGGTCGAGCGCATGGATCGCATAGCCTGCAGGCAGCGCGGCACGACGAAGTTCGGTGCCGAGCTGACCGCTTGCACCGGTGACGAGAATCTCACGAGTCATGGTGTTTTCCGACATGTCGATAGATCTACGCCGCGACACCGCGACGCTCGGCCGCCTTTGCTACGACCAGTGGCCGCCACCAATCCTCGTTGGCAAGATACCATTCGACGGTCTTGCGGATGCCGGTCTCGAACGTCTCGGCGGGCGTCCAGCCCAGCTCGTCGCCGATGCGGCTTGCGTCGATCGCATAGCGCTTGTCATGGCCGGGGCGGTCGGCGACTTCGGTCATCTGCTGCGCATAGGGCCTGCCGTCGGCACGCGGACGCAGCTCGTCGAGAATCGTGCAGAGCGTCCTCACCACCTCGATATTCTGCCGCTCGTTATGCCCGCCGACATTGTAGGTGCGGCCCGGCTCGCCACGCTCGAACACCGCCTGCAGCGCGCGGACATGATCCTCGACATAGAGCCAGTCGCGGACCTGATCGCCCCTGCCGTAGATCGGCAACGGCTCGCCATCCAGTGCTTTGGCGATCATCAGCGGGATCAGCTTTTCGGGGAAGTGATACGGCCCGTAATTGTTCGAGCAGTTGGTGATCAGCACCGGGAGGCCGAAGGTATGGCCCCACGCGCTGACCAGATGGTCGCTGCCCGCCTTCGACGCCGAATAAGGCGAACGCGGATCGTAGGGCGTATCTTCGGTGAACAGGCCGGTGTCGCCGAGCGAGCCGTACACTTCGTCGGTCGAGATATGGTGGAAACGGAACGCCGCCTTGGCGTCCGCGTCTAGCCCCAGCCAATAGGCGCGCGCCTCGGCCAGCATCGTATAGGTGCCGACAACGTTAGTCTGGATGAACGCGCCGGGCCCGTCGATCGAACGGTCGACATGGCTTTCCGCCGCGAGGTGCGTGACGATCTCCGGCTTGAACTCGGCGATCGCGGAGCGGACGGCGTCGGCATCGCAGATATCGCCCCGGACGAAGCGATAGCGGTTGCTGTCTGCCACCCGCTCGACGGTCGAGAGCGTGCCGGCATAGGTCAGCTTGTCGAAGTTCAGGACCTCATGGGTCGTGTTCTCGATTAGGTGGCGGACCAGCGCCGAGCCGATAAAGCCGGCCCCGCCGGTGACGAAGATGCGCATGGGGATGTGGTCCTTTAGGCGAGCGGAGCGAGGGGCGTGCCGTCATAGTCGAACGGGCTGTCGAAGTCGGCGAGTATGGGTTGAATCTGGTCCTTAGCCGACAATTTGGGTATCACGCATTTCGGGATCGACCAGTCGATGCCGATGCTGTCCCAGCGAACTCCGCCATCTTGGTCAGGAGCATAGGTATCGGAGCACTTGTATGTCACTTCGCAATTAGGCTCGAGTGTCATGAAGCCGTGCGCGAAGCCGATCGGAATGAACAGCTGATGCCCGTTCTCGGCGGAGAGTTCCGCTCCGACCCACTGGCCATAGGTAGGCGAACCCTTGCGTACATCGACCGCTACGTCGAAAATCCGTCCACGAATGCAGCGCACAAGCTTGTCCTGGCCGCGCGGTGGCATCTGGAAATGTAGGCCACGCAGGGTGAAGGCGGACGCAGACAGCGAATGGTTGTCTTGGACGAAGGTGCAGTCGATGCCGAGCGCGGCGAAGGCAGGGACCGAATAGACTTCGGTGAACCAGCCACGTGCATCGCCATGGCGCTTCGGGCGGATCAGCTGGACGGGCGAAGATATCATGGGTGCTCCCGATAGCGGCATTTGGCATGGACAATCAATCCAGTGTAAAATGATGGAGAGGGCAGAACGTCTGTTTCCGCCAAACAGCGCTAATGCCAACCTGCGCGGGCTCTGATTCACGGGGGCTTCCCAAGGCGATGAAAATCTGAATCTGTTGTTGCTCCCTAAATGCCTGACGGAGCCTCGCGGGTTTGTTGGATATACTCGCGCGGGGAGCGGTAGCCCAGCGCCTTGTGCGGGTGGACCTCGTTGTAATAGTGTAGCCAGGCAGGGAGCTGGTTGATGATGGTCCGGGCATCGGGCCTGTGAATCGGCCTGCAATATTGACCCCGTTCGGGGCTGATCGGCTTCCCAAATTGCCCCCTGAACGAATGCGGTTCACGCCTCGCGCTTTGCGGCGGAGGCGCGTGGGAGATGCTGGTCGTGGAGACAGTGGCGCGCATACGGCGGGAGTTTTTTTCGTCAAGGGCAAGTCGATCAAGGAGATCGCCTTGCTATCGTGATCGAACGATCCTGCGTGCGTACCGGCGCCAGGGTCAGATATTACAACACGATTGACTTGGTGAACCGGCTCGAGGCAGAGACGCGCGCCGGGCGGATCGCTGAGCATC
>NZ_RWKS01000055.1:0-5808 GCF_003985085.1 Sphingomonas sp. TF3
TGGTTGCGGGGACAGGATTTGAACCTGTGACCTTCAGGTTATGAGCCTGACGAGCTACCGGGCTGCTCCACCCCGCGGCAGTTCCGCTTGTGTCGCGGAACGAAAGGGTAGGTGACATGTGAATGGGTTCTTTTGATCTAAGGAGCTTTGCTGCTCACCGGCTTCAATGCCTGGCGACGACCTACTCTTCCATCACTTAAGTGATAGTACCATCGGCGCAGTCAGGTTTCACGGCCGAGTTCGGGATGGGATCGGGTGGGGCACTGACGCTATAGCCACCAAGCAATGGAGCCGGTGAACAGCAAAGGGGTTCTTTGATCTTAAAATCGGTGCACGTTTACGACAATCTGAAGATGGTAGTTGTTAATCAGGCGTTGCATTTGATCATCCGCCATTCCGTGACAGCTGGTTTACCCAGGATTGTCATTGATGGTGGGACTCTCAAGCGCGAATAGAGCAATTAGTATCGGTTAGCTCCACGCGTTACCGCGCTTCTACATCCGATCTATCAACGTCATGGTCTCTGACGGCTCTATGAAATCTTATCTCGAGGGAGGCTTCCCGCTTAGATGCTTTCAGCGGTTATCCCGTCCATACATAGCTACCCTGCTGCGCTCTTGGCAGAACGACAGGTACACCAGAGGTATGTTCAACCCGGTCCTCTCGTACTAGGGTCAACTCCTCTCAAATTTCGACGCCCACGGCAGATAGGGACCAAACTGTCTCGCGACGTTCTGAACCCAGCTCACGTACCACTTTAATTGGCGAACAGCCAAACCCTTGGGACCTGCTCCAGCCCCAGGATGTGATGAGCCGACATCGAGGTGCCAAACAACCCCGTCGATATGAGCTCTTGGGGGTTATCAGCCTGTTATCCCCGGCGTACCTTTTATCCGTTGAGCGATGGCCCTTCCACGAGGGACCACCGGATCACTATGACCGACTTTCGTCTCTGCTCGACTTGTCAGTCTCGCAGTCAGGCGGGCTTATGCCATTGCACTCTAACAGACGGTTTCCAACCGTCCTGAGCCCACCATTGCGCGCCTCCGTTACTCTTTAGGAGGCGACCGCCCCAGTCAAACTACCCGCCACAGAGGGTCCCTGATCCAGTTTCATGGATCGAGGTTAGACATCAGAAAACAACAGGGTGGTATTTCACCTATGGCTCCACGTCAGCTGGCGCCAACGCTTCAAAGCCTCCCACCTATGCTACACAGTTCTTTCCTAATGCCACTCTGAAGCTGCAGTAAAGGTGCACGGGGTCTTTCCGTCTAACCGCGGGAACCCCGCATCTTCACGGGGAATTCAATTTCGCTGAGCATGTCCTGGAGACAGTGGGGAAGTCGTTACGCCATTCGTGCAGGTCGGAACTTACCCGACAAGGAATTTCGCTACCTTAGGACCGTTATAGTTACGGCCGCCGTTTACCTGGGCTTCATTTCAGAGCTTGCACCCCTCCACTTAACCTTCAGGCACCGGGCAGGCGTCAGGCCCTATACGTCGTCTTGAAGCCGACTTAGCAGAGCCCTGTGTTTTTGCTAAACAGTCGCTACCCCCTGGCCTGTGCCCCCTCAAAATGCTTGCGCACAATGAGGGCCTCCTTCTTCCGAAGGTACGGAGGCAATTTGCCGAGTTCCTTCAGGACACTTCTCTCAAGCGCCTTGGTATACTCTACCTGACCACCTGTGTCGGTTTCGGGTACGGTCTATACGGTGGGGCTATTTCCTGGAACCTCTTCGAAGCCCTCCCAATCCAATAAGGGAGAACAACACACGAGATCCGTCACACACCACCAGGCCCACGAATATTAACGTGGTTCCCATCGACTACCCCCTTCGGGCTCGTCTTAGGGGCCGGCTCACCCTGCGCGGATTAGCCTTGCGCAGGAACCCTTGGTCTTTCGGCGAAAGGGCATCTCACCCTTTTTATCGCTACTCATGTCTGCATTCGCACTTCCGATACCTCCACGACCCATTACCAGATCGCTTCACAGGCTTACGGAACGCTCCGCTACCGCGTGGCTTACGCCACACCCTAAGCTTCGGTGCATCACTTTAGCCCCGTTACATCTTCGCCGCAGAACCTCTTATTTAGACCAGTGAGCTGTTACGCTTTCTTTAAAGGATGGCTGCTTCTAAGCCAACCTCCTGGTTGTTTTGGAAGTTCCACATGCTTTCCCACTTAGTGATGACTTGGGGACCTTAGCTGTAGGTCAGGGCTGTTTCCCTTTTGACGACGGACCTTAGCACCCGCCGTCTGTCTCCCGAGTAGTACTCGTAGGTATTCGGAGTTTGGTTAGAGTTGGTAGGTCTCGCGACCCCCGCATCCATCCAGTGCTCTACCCCCTACGGTATTCGCTCGAGGCACTACCTCAATAGTTTTCGCGGAGAACCAGCTATTTCCCGGCTTGATTGGCCTTTCACCCCTAAACACAACTCATCCGGTAACTTTTCAACGTTAATCGGTTCGGACCTCCAGTGCGTGTTACCGCACCTTCATCCTGGTCATGCCTAGATCGCCGGGTTTCGGGTCTAATACATCAAACTCTGGCGCCCTATTCAGACTCGCTTTCGCTGCGCCTACACCTAACGGCTTAAGCTTGCTTGATACATTAAGTCACAGACCCATTATGCAAGAGGTACGCTGTCAGGCCTCAAGGACCCTCCAACTGCTTGTAGGCAATCCGTTTCAGGTACTGTTTCACTCCCCTCATCGGGGTGCTTTTCACCTTTCCCTCACGGTACTAGTTCACTATCGGTCGCATACGAGTATTTAGGCTTAGAGGGTGGTCCCCCTATGTTCAGACAGGATTACACGTGTCCCGCCCTACTCAAGTCCGACAATTTCACTTTCGCATACGGGGCTGTCACCCGCTATGGCCGATCTTTCCAAATCGTTCTGCTAATTCACTTGTCGGCACTGGCCTGGTCCGCGTTCGCTCGCCACTACTAACGGAATCTCGGTTGATGTCTTTTCCTCCAGCTACTGAGATGTTTCAGTTCGCCGGGTTCGCTTCACGAAAGCTATGTATTCACTTAAGTGATACCTAGCCCCATTTAGCTTGGCCGCCCCTGTTACCAGGAACGAACAAGTTAAACGGGATAGGTGGGTTTCCCCATTCGGAAATCTGCGGGTCAAAGGTTGCTCACACCTCACCGCAGCTTATCGCAGCGTGCCACGTCCTTCATCGCCTGTATGCGCCAAGGCATCCACGAATTGCCCTTACCTCACGCTTGAGAGTCCGCACCACCAATGACAATGCTGGGACTGATCATGACGATCAGACCAAAACTCGGCAGAGCAGCAAAGTCACAGTATCTTGGTGCGGATGATTAAAATGCTCAGCCTGATTATTAAAGCGTTGTATCCGCCTCGAACCGCTCCGATCCGGGTAAACCCGAACCAAAACGTTCTCGTCGAACCAACGCCGATATCACGGCATCGATTTTAAGAACCCATTCACAATGTCAAATAAGGCGGGGCGAACCCCGCAATTTCCGCCGAAGCGGAACCGTTTCTCTTCATCTCTGGATATTGGTCGAGCGCGCCTCGCGCGCTTGCGCCCGTCAGTCGCAGCAAAGCTGCGCCTTATGGGCGCGCTTAGCAGCGCTGGCCGTGCTTGTTTGCGTGCGATTTAGCTTCGCTAAATCGTCTCGCAACCTGCGCAGTGGTGGAGCCTATCGGGATCGAACCGATGACCTGATGCTTGCAAAGCAACCGCTCTCCCAGCTGAGCTAAGGCCCCATCTACTTGCACAGCGCATGGTGGGCCTGGGTGGATTCGAACCACCGACCTCACCCTTATCAGGGGTGCGCTCTAACCAACTGAGCTACAGGCCCATGCGCCAGGACTAGCCCCATAAGGGCCGCCACGCGGCAAGAGCCAGCTCAGGCTACCACAGCCGCTAGGCTGTGGATCCAGTGATGAAGGGACATGAGGACGGCGGCCAATGTTCTTTGGAATGGAAGAAGCTCTTCCTCTCACCGAAGCAAAAGGCGCTTTCTGCCGATATCCTTAGAAAGGAGGTGATCCAGCCGCAGGTTCCCCTACGGCTACCTTGTTACGACTTCACCCCAGTCGCTGAACCCACCGTGGTCAGCTGCCTCCTTGCGGTTAGCGCACTGCCTTCGGGTGAATCCAACTCCCATGGTGTGACGGGCGGTGTGTACAAGGCCTGGGAACGTATTCACCGCGGCATGCTGATCCGCGATTACTAGCGATTCCGCCTTCATGCTCTCGAGTTGCAGAGAACAATCCGAACTGAGACGGCTTTTGGAGATTAGCTCACCCTTGCGAGATTGCTGCCCACTGTCACCGCCATTGTAGCACGTGTGTAGCCCAGCGCGTAAGGGCCATGAGGACTTGACGTCATCCCCACCTTCCTCCGGCTTATCACCGGCGGTTTCCTTAGAGTGCCCAACTAAATGATGGCAACTAAGGACGAGGGTTGCGCTCGTTGCGGGACTTAACCCAACATCTCACGACACGAGCTGACGACAGCCATGCAGCACCTGTGTTCCAGTCCCCGAAGGGAAGAGATCGGTCTCCCGAAATCGTCCGGACATGTCAAACGCTGGTAAGGTTCTGCGCGTTGCTTCGAATTAAACCACATGCTCCACCGCTTGTGCAGGCCCCCGTCAATTCATTTGAGTTTTAACCTTGCGGCCGTACTCCCCAGGCGGATAACTTAATGCGTTAGCTGCGCCACCGAAGCTCTAAGAGCCCCGACAGCTAGTTATCATCGTTTACGGCGTGGACTACCAGGGTATCTAATCCTGTTTGCTCCCCACGCTTTCGCACCTCAGCGTCAATACCAGTCCAGTGAGCCGCCTTCGCCACTGGTGTTCTTCCGAATATCTACGAATTTCACCTCTACACTCGGAATTCCACTCACCTCTCCTGGATTCAAGCGATGCAGTCTTAAAGGCAATTCTGGAGTTGAGCTCCAGGCTTTCACCTCTAACTTACAAAGCCGCCTACGTGCGCTTTACGCCCAGTAATTCCGAATAACGCTAGCTCCCTCCGTATTACCGCGGCTGCTGGCACGGAGTTAGCCGGAGCTTATTCTCCCGGTACTGTCATTATCATCCCGGGTAAAAGAGCTTTACAACCCTAAGGCCTTCATCACTCACGCGGCATTGCTGGATCAGGCTTTCGCCCATTGTCCAATATTCCCCACTGCTGCCTCCCGTAGGAGTCTGGGCCGTGTCTCAGTCCCAGTGTGGCTGATCATCCTCTCAGACCAGCTAAGGATCGTCGCCTTGGTGCGCCTTTACCACACCAACTAGCTAATCCTACGCGGGCTCATCCTCAGGCGATAAATCTTTGATCTCGCGATATCATCCGGTATTAGCAGCAATTTCTCGCTGTTATTCCGAACCTGAGGGCAGATTCCCACGCGTTACGCACCCGTGCGCCACTAAGGCCGAAGCCTTCGTTCGACTTGCATGTGTTAGGCATGCCGCCAGCGTTCATTCTGAGCCATGATCAAACTCTCAAGTTTATGACCGACATCATCGCAGTGGAATTCCACGATAAAGCCGGCATCTCTAGGAGCTGCTCTGCACATATTCTTACGTATGGAAACGTGAAGGACATGTATGAACAGCTTAGCTTTAAACGATCAATCGAGCCTAGAGGACCCGAAAAACCGTGAAGCCGCCGCCCACATGTCCCTTCATCTTAAACCAACAATGTCAAAGAGCGCAAAATACCGACGCCTTGCTCAACCCTTTCTTTCAAGGGGCGAGCCGAGCGCCGAAAATTTGGTGACCGTAGAAGCGGACCGTGTGGGCCACCGCTGCGGTG
>NZ_RWKS01000056.1:0-4901 GCF_003985085.1 Sphingomonas sp. TF3
AGGCCAGCACAGCGAGCGGACTGTATGCAGTGAACAGTGCAACAAAACGAAGCCCCTATTGGGCATTGGCGGGTACGCGAGACGGAGAACGATAATGGCCTAAACGCACGATCACGCCGATGAGCATAGCGGCGCACACGACCATGGGCACGATCATGGCGGGCACGGCCATAGCCATGCCCCCAAGAGTTTCGGCAAAGCTTTTGCAATCGGAACGGCTCTCAATCTTGGGTTCGTTATTATCGAGGCCGGCTATGGCATCGCTGCTGGATCGATGGCGCTGCTGGCGGACGCGGGACATAATCTCAGCGACGTGCTCGGTTTGCTGATCGCGTGGGGCGCGGCGACACTAGGGCGACGCACCCCCAAAGGACGCTACACATACGGCTTCCGCAGCTCGTCGATCCTCGCGGCGTTCCTCAATGCCCTGTTGCTGCTCGTCGCAATCGTGGTGATCGCGGTAGAGGCGATCCGGCGCTTTTCCGAACCCGCGCCCGTCGCGGGCGGCACGGTGATGATCGTCGCCACGGTTGGCATCGTCATCAATACCGCAACGGCGTTGCTGTTCATGTCGGGCCGGAAGGGCGACCTCAATATCAAGGGCGCGTTCCTACACATGGCGGCCGACGCGGCCGTGTCCGCAGGCGTCGTCGTCGCCGGTTTCTTTATCGTGAAAACCGGCCTGTCTTGGATCGACCCAGTGACGAGCCTAGTGATCGTCGCGGTAATCGCGATCGGAACGTGGGGGCTGCTTCGAGATTCCGTAAACATGAGCCTGCAGGCCGCTCCCCCCGGAATCGACCCTTTAGAGATCGGCAGCTTCCTTCGCGCCCAAGACGGAGTGCAGGAGTTTCACGACTTGCACGTTTGGCCGATGAGCACGACGGAAACGGCGCTGACTGTCCACTTGCTTATGCCTAGTGGCTATCCGGGCGATACTTACACTGCCCGTGTCGCAGCGGCCTTGAAGGAGAAGTTTGGGATCGATCACGCCACCATCCAGATCGAAACCGATCCGGCGACGCCGTGCGAACTTGAATCCGACCAGACGGTGTGAGGGGATAATCATGCAGGCCGTTGCCTTTACCCTAATTCCCGTCGTCGCCGTTTTAATCGGATCGCTTTTCGCGGTTTCTAGGCGACCAAGCGATGCGTTCGTCAGCGCCATGCAGCATCTGGCGGCAGGCGTGGTATTCGCCGCAGCGGCAGCGGAAATCCTGCCACAGGTGATGCACCAGGCATCCCCGCTCGCGACTTTTACCGGAGGCGCGCTCGGCATCGTAATTATGCTGTCGCTCAAAGCCCTTGAAGGCCAAGCAAGCGGACCGGTCGCGATGCTGGGTGCGGTCGCCGTCGATATCTTGATCGATGGTCTTGTACTCGGTCTGGCGTTCGTCGCTGGTGGAAAGGCTGGGATCCTCTTGACCATCGCGTTGACGTTGGAGGTACTGTTTCTTGGGCTGACGGTGACGACCGAGCTGGGGGAGACAATCAAGTCCAAGGCACGCATCATCGCGATTACGATGGGGATTGCGCTATTGCTTCCTATCGGCGCGGCAGTAGCGACGCCCGTCGCGGCTTTCCCGCCCATCATCGTCGCGGGGTTCCTGAGTTTCGGCCTGATGGCGTTGCTCTATCTCGTGACGGAGGAATTATTGGTCGAGGCGCACGAAAAGCCTGATACGCCGCTTATCAGCGCGATGTTCTTCATCGGCTTTTTAGGGCTACTCCTGATCGAGGAGCTGTTAGGCTGACCGCCCGGCGCGGATCACCGTGGACCGAGGATGACGACGCCGAGCTTCGCCGGCGCGTGGTGGCAAAGCAGACCATCGGGCAGATCGCGCGAGAATTGGGACGGACCATGGACGCTATTCGCGGTCGAGCGGCAGTATTGCGGATTACGCTTCGATCGTCGCACCGGCCTTGGCGCGACGGCGTTACACGCCGCCAACCGCCGGCCGATCGGGAGTTCGGCAAAAAGTAGGAACGGTTGTCCCACAATCGGTCGTTCGCGCGAGAGCCGCGCCGATCGCGGCCGAGGGCGTTGAAACAGCTCTTTTAGCTTCCTAAAACTGTCCCTTGTTTCCTTCTCCGAAATCCGGCTAGGTCGTGTCGAGTTTTCGGAGAAGCCCCTTGCTCGTCGGCTATGCGCGCGTGTCCACCAGGGATCAGTCCCCTGCCCTACAGCTTAATGCGCTCCGCGAAGCCGGGTGCGAGAAGGTGTTCACCGAGAAGGCGTCGGGCGCGCAGCGCGATCGACCGGAGTTGAAGGCGGCGCTCGACTATCTCCGCGCCGGCGACACGCTGGCGGTGTGGAAGCTCGACCGGCTCGCGCGCTCCGTCCGGCAGCTCGTGGACACGGCCGAAGATCTCGCCAAGCGCGAGATCGGCCTAAAGGTTCTCACCCAGGCGATCGACACCACCAGCCCCGGCGGGCGGCTCGTGTTCCACGTCTTTGCGGCCGTGGCGGAGTTTGAGCGCGAGCTGACCCTGGAGCGCACCCATGCCGGGCTTGCCCAGGCGCGGGCCTTGGGGCGACGCGGCGGGCGCAAGCCGGCGATGGGACCGGCCGAGATCAAGCGCGCCAAGGCCATGCTGGCAGACCCGACCATCACCGTCGAGGAGGTGGCAGCGCAGCTCGGGGTGCAGCCATCGACGCTCTACCGGCACATTCCGGGCGGGCGCAGCTCGTTAAGCCTGCCGGCGTAGCGGAGGCCGCCCCGAGCGGGGCGGCCGCGTTGTTTGTCCCACCCACCCAGCTCTTGGGGCCGGGCATTGCGGCCCGGCCGGGCGCGAAAGCGCGTTCAGGCGAGGTCGTTGTTGCTTGCGCGTGAGCGTGTTCACACGTTCACGTGTTCATAGGTTCACATGAAACCATTGTCAGAGAGCGATGCATCCCCCCTTGACCATGTTGTGAGAAATAGCTACATTCGCGCCAATGCATCGGAAAGCCCTGCGTAACATCTCTTGGATCAAGGGCGCGCTTAAAGAGTTCGGCCGCTTTCCCGAGGACGCGCAGGACCAGGCGACCGACGCCCTCACGGCAATTGCCGAGGGTGACACGCCAGACATCGCTAAGCCCATGACCGGTTTGGGTTCGGGTATATGGGAACTGGCGATCAAGGAACGGGGAGACGCCTTCCGGGTGATCTACGCCCTCCAGCTCGACGACGACATTTGGGTGGTTCACGCCTTCCAGAAGAAGTCTAAGAGCGGGATCGCCACCCCGAAGCAGGAAATCGACCTGGTGCGCGAGCGCATCAAGCGTTTGAAGGAGGCGCTGCAATGACCGACGATGACGACTTCGAGATGATCCGAGGCACCGGCAACGTCTATGCCGACCTTGGTATGAAAGAACCCGAACAGCGCCAGCTCCGCGCGATCCTGGCGGCCGAGATCAGCAAGACGCTGGCGACCGACAATCTGACGGTGCGTGCGGCCGAGAAGATCACCGGCGTCGCCGCAGCCGATTTTTCGCGCATCCGTCAGTCCAAGCTCAAGGGCTTCACCATCGACCGGTTGATGACGATCCTCGATCGGCTTAATCGCGATGTGCAGGTGTCTGTATCCGTGCTGCCGCGCAAGGCGGACGGGCAAGCAGGGTTTCACCTTCTCCCGGCCTGAAATGCTCGACTAGGCCATCGAGGCGGTGTGTTCCAAGTTCGACGACCTGCCGCCGCTAGTCTGGAAGCCCCTTATCGACGAGGCTGTTGTGGCGACGCGGCGAGCGCCGAAATCCGCGAACAGCAAATAGGGTCTGGCGCCTGCCGCTGCGCGGCACCGCCGCTCTCAGTCGCTTCGCTCCCCAAGCCCGCAAGCGGTCTTGGCCCTGCCGGGTTCCGATCGGCTGGCGGGGCGAGGATCCGCGCAGCGGATCGCCGCCTTGACGTGGGCGCATGATTCGTCCACACGTGAACGTGTTCACAAGTTCACACGTTCACGTGTTCAGGGGTTCACATGAAGGTCATTACCGTCATCAGCCAGAAAGGCGGCGCGGGCAAGACGACTCTGGCGATCCACCTAGCCGCAGCCGGTGCGGGTGCGGGGCTTACCGCGTTGATCCTCGACACCGACCCGCAGGCGACCGCGAGCCACTGGAGCGAGTGGCGCGGATCGTCGGACCTAGAGGTGGTCGATTGTGCCTCCCCTCCCCTCTTGCCCCGCAAGCTTCAGCAGGCCGCCCAACTGGGGGCCGACCTGGTGGTGATCGACACCCCGCCCCATGCCGACATCATGGCGCGGGAAGCCTGCAAGGTCGCTGACCTGGTGCTGATTCCGTGTCGTCCGCAAGCCTTCGACCTCAAAGCCGTCGAGATGACGGCCGAGCTGGTGCAGGCGAGCGGCAAACCCGCGTTCGTGTTGTTCATGGGCGGCCCCCAGCGCGCGCCGACAACCTACCGGGATGCCCGCGAGCTGATCGAGGGTAGCGATGGCGTCGCCGGCATGGGCGTGGACGTTGCGCCCGTCATGCTCACCCAGCGGGCGATCTATCATCACAGCACGGCGCAGGGGAAAACCGCGATCGAGCTGGAACCCGAAGGCAAAGCGGCGGAGGAAGTTGCCGCGCTATGGGAGTGGACAAGTAAACAGGTGAACGTGTCCACACGTTCACGAGTGAACAACGAGCGGGGCGCGGCATGAGCAAGTTCGGCGCAATGAAGCAGCAGCGGGCGGAGAAGGCTGGCGCGATCGGCGACAGCCCAGACCAGGCGACGGCGACGGTCGCCACCCGCGCCCAGACCCGGCAGGGCAAGAAGGCGGTGAGCGCCTATTTCAGCCCTGAGGTCAGTCGCGGCCTCAATATGCTGGCGGCCGAGCAGGGGACGACGTTGCAGGCGCTCCTTGGCGAAGCCATCGACCTTCTTATGCGGCAGCATGGCAAGCATCCGTTTGGCGAGCGG
>NZ_RWKS01000057.1:0-4683 GCF_003985085.1 Sphingomonas sp. TF3
GCCTAGCAATCTCTACTGCAGTTCGAGGCGACTGGGGCGGCACTCTTCGCGGAGTGTCGCCCCTCTTTTTGTGACCCCGCGCCGCCCTCTCCCAGAGGAGAGGATGCTGACGCGGGTTCGCCTCAACCAAATCAGGAGAACTTGCTGTGGCACAGACCACCGACAGATTGTCGCCTGCCGACGTCATCACCAACACCATCATCGACAAGCTCGAGTCCGGCGTGCGCCCATGGGTCAAGCCATGGCGCCCGGGCCTCGGCGGTCGTCCGCTGCGCGCGACCGGCGACCCTTACAAGGGCATCAACTGCTTCTGGCTGTGGCTCTGCGCCGAGGGCGCCGGCTACAACTCGCGCACCTGGATGACGTACAAGCAGGCGCAGGCACTTGGCGGCCAGGTCCGCGAGGGCGAACGCTCGCAGATCGCCATCTTCTACAAATCCTACAGCAAGACCGTGGAATCGCCGGTCACCGGCGACAGCTCGGACGAGATGCGCCGCGTGCTGCGCTCCTACGCGGTCTTCAACTGCGACCAGATCGACGGGCTCTCGGCCGACTTCTATCCGAGTCCCATCAGCGCGGTGCCGCCCGCCGACGAACTGCCCGATCGCGCGCAGCGCTTCATCGATGCCTTGCCGGCGACGGTCCACATGCGCGGCGATCGCGCCTTCTACGATCGCATCGCCGACAGCATCACGATGCCGCCCGTCGAACTGTTCTCCACCCGCGCCTTTTTTGCTTCCACGCTGGCGCACGAGGCAGGTCACTGGAGCGGTCACCCTGACCGGCTCGACCGCGAGTTCGGCAAGCGTTTCGGCGACGACGCCTACGCTTTCGAGGAGCTGTGCGCCGAAATGACTTCCGCGCTGCTTGGCGCCGATCTTGGCCTGCCAACCTCGCACATCGACGATCACGCAGCCTATATCGGCTCGTGGCTGAAGGTGCTGCGCAAGGACTCGCGCGCCATCATGACCGCGGCCGCCAAAGCGGAAGCCGCCGCCGGATACCTGCTGCGCGCGACCGGCCTCGCCGCCTCGGACGAGCCCGAGGACCAGATCCGTGAAGCGGCATGATCGGTCAGGTCGCCCGCCCCGACCTCGGCGCCTACCGGCGCTTCGTCGTGGCGTTCAGCGGCGGCAAGGACAGCCTTGCCGCCCTGCTCCACCTTCTCAGCCTCGGCGTGCCAGCGCACGCCGTCGAGCTGCACCATCATGATGTCGACGGCCACGGCCCGACCTTCATGGATTGGCCGTGCACGGCAGGGTATGTCCGCGCGATCGCCGATCACCTCGGTATCCCCATCTACTTCTCGTGGCGGGAAGGCGGCTTCGCGCGCGAGCTGGCCCGCGCTGACGCGCCGACCGCGCCTATCCTGTTCGAGACACCGAACGGCATCGGCCTGGCCGGCGGACACGGACCTGCCGGCACGCGCGGGCTCTTTCCCCAGACCTCGCCCGATCTTCGGGTGCGCTGGTGCAGCCCCGTCCTCAAGATCGACATCCTCGCGGCCGGGATCCGTAATCAGCCTCGCTTCCTTGATGGCCGCACGCTGGTCATCACCGGCGAGCGCGCCGAGGAGAGCCCGTCTCGCGCGCACTATGCGTCGTTTGAACCACACCGAACCTCTACCCGCTCGCGTTCGGTCGACCATTGGCGCCCGGTCCATGACTGGACCGAACGCATGGTTTGGGACGCCATAGCCGCGTCGACCATCCGGCCCCACCCGGCGTACGTCCTGGGATGGGGCCGCCTCTCGTGTCGTGCCTGCATCTTCGGATCGGCTCACCAATGGGCGACGCTGCGCCTCCTCTTTCCGGAGGCATTCGGCCGGATCGCGGCCCGCGAGACGGCAAGCGGCAAGACGATCCACCGCGCCCTGAGCGTAGCCCAGCTCGCGGATCGCGGCACCCCGTTCCCCTCCGCAACCTTGCACCCGCAAGAGCTGGCGCAGGCGGGCGATCCGGACTGGCGGCTTCCCATCCTGACCGAGCCATGGGCGCTCCCCGCTGGTGCGTTCGGTGATAGCGCCGGGCCGATTTGAACAACTTTCCAATGATAGGAGACAACAATGGTCGACCGTGTGGCAGCAACGATTACGATAGGCGGCACCCTCCCCTCCTCCCTTCTCGAATCCTTCGTCGGGCTCATCGAGGATGAGGCGCTGGCGCCCGAATGGGACGGCGAACCCTTTACCGTCGCGGACCTGCCGGCCGACGGCCCTCTCAAACTGATGGCGAGCGAAGTTGCGTGGGGTGAATTCAGGGAGCTCGAAAGCTTCTGTGTCGAGCATCGCCTTCCCTTCGCGCGCTGGCACCAGTCCAATTGCGGTTCCTGGGGTGCCGAGCGAGCTGTCTTCACGGGCGAGGGCGAGGTGCGGCTCTACGCGGCGACCGACGACGACACCGTGATGATCGACCGTGAAACCGTCGTGCGGTTGGGCTCGGTGAAGGCGATCCTCGATTATCTTGATACCGCAGACTCCGTCCCGCCCCACTTCCAGATCGTGCCCGGTCGCGCCGCGTCCTAGCCGGCCGATAGCCGGTCATTCCATGCCCCGGTGGAGGAGAGGGAGCCTTCGGCCTTTGTGAGCGCGCCCCGGCGCTCCGGAGGTTTTTCCCATGTTCTACGACACGCTCTATCGCCACAATCAGGCGCTTTCGCCCGCAGGTCTCGAATCCGTTCCGAACGCGCTGCACGCGCTCAACGCCGCAGTCGACGACTGCCGGCGCGCAGGCAAGTCGATCGCTGTCGATGCGTCGATCCTTCTGCTGATCCGCAACCTGGCCGACGTCGCCGAGCGCACGGCACCCAGCATCAGCGAATTGCGTCTTCAATGCCGACTGGATCGCTCGGCCGTCGAGGCGTCTCCGGCGTTACTCGACATCGCTGGCAACTCGGTTGGCGGTGACTATCCGGCCAAACGCACCTTCCACTATCAGGCGCGCCGCGCGCTCGCCCGTCTCGCTGAGGTGATCGGGCTCGATCCGGACGATGCGCGCATCAACACGGCTATGAGCCGCGACGATGACGACGGCACCAGTGAGCTGCGGCACGTGGACCTATCGATCCGTGTGGTGCCGCGCAGCTTCCTTCCTGACAGCGAAATCACGTTCAACCGCTGCCGGAACGGCGAACCCGCTGGACAGGTCCACCGGGCGCCGATTGCCGAACTGCTGGACACCGCGGCGTTCCAGCGTCGGCTCACCGCCACGATCGGCGACATAGGCGCTCCGCTCCTCGCCGCCGCTGCCTGATCCCCCCGCATACGCTGGAGACGCCATCATGGCCGATTATTATTCGCAATGCGTCGTATCGCCGAAGCTTCCGCTCGCCGATCTCACGGCGGCCGAGCAGCTCATTCTCCGCAACATATTCGACTCCGAGGTCGACGGAGACGAGCTCTACCTGTTCGCCGAGATCGGACGAAACACCATGATCGATCTCGAACTGCCCGACATGCTGGCCGCACTGGCTGCAACGGGCGTCGCCTCGGCTGCCACGCGACTGCTCAGCAAGGCGGTCGCGGAATTGCCCGAGGGCGAGGCCGCCGCCGAAATCGAACTCGACGACGAGTGGATCGAGATCCTTCAGGAGATTGTGCGGCGTTCAAACGCACACACCTTCGTCACGATCGAGACTGGCTTCAACTGCTCCAAGATGCGCTCGGACGGTTTTGGCGGCGCGGCGATCGTGATCACGGCGGACACCGTCGACACCATGTCGACCAGCCAGTTCATCGACGAGACCCTGGCAGCGCGACTGGGGACAACTAACCGCTCGTCACCGCCGGAGGGAGGGATATCCGCTCCCTGAGCGCATCGCCGCGCAGCTTCCTTGCTGCCGGCGATACCACTTTCAACGGCTGCCGAGGCGGCGAACCGGTCGGGAGGGTCCATCGGTCGCCGATCATGGAGCTGCTGGACGCCTTGTGTTCCGGCACCGCTTACCGCGACGATCGGCGTCATCGCCGCTCCGCGCCTCGCCGCTGCCGCCTGATCCCCACAAACATCGGAGATTATATTATGGGTTGGCTCTTCATGCGCGATATGGGCGGCTACGCCACGCCGCGCTCCTATCTCGACAACCAATTTTCCTACACGCGCGACGATCACCGTCTCACCGTGCTGGCCTCGTCCATGGTCGGGTCCACCTATTACGCCGCGTGCGAGCGTGTCGAGAGCAACGGCGACCGTCAGGTCTTCGCCGTTGTGTGCCTGACCAAGCACAACCCCCGCGCCGCTGACGGTCACTCGTTTGGATACAAGGACATGACCGAGCATATGGGGCCGTGCGAGAGCGACTGCCCCGCTGCGGTTCTGGACGAGCTGACCGACACGGACAGCGAATATGCGGTGGCATGGCGAGCACGCTGCCGCGCCAATCTCGTACGGCGCAAGCTGGAGCGGGCGAAGCCGAACCCCCGGCCCGGGCAGACCATCATCTTCGATGAGCCCATGCGGTTTAGCGATGGAACCGACCGCACCCGCTTCGAAGTCGTCGCGAATCCCACCGGGAGGACCCCGCTCTTCCGCGATCCGGAGAGTCGCGCGATCTGCCGCATTCCGGCATTTCGCAAGCGCAGCTATCGCATCGTCAACGCGGCGATCGTTCCGAAGGACGCGGCCAATGGCTGACCGCCCGCCCGTCGTCGCGGCATGGGGTGCGGGTGTCGATTCCACGGCCATG
>NZ_RWKS01000058.1:0-4481 GCF_003985085.1 Sphingomonas sp. TF3
TGTAGTGGCTTGCAATGATGCGCGGCCGGAACTGCAATAAAGGACGGTTTCCGGCTCACATTGCGTGAGACGGAAGGGCGCGGCAGACGCAGTTTCGTTGAGACGCAAATCACATTCGGTGCGACGGACGTGAGATGTTCGGCGATGGGCGCAGGATCGCGGACACGGCGGTCAAAGCGGCAATCCTGCTGCTCGCATATCGTCGGTCAGTTCGCGCGCACGAGCCGGGTCGAGTCCGCCCCGGAGCAATTGGCGGATTTCCGCCGGCTTGGCGTAGAACTGGTCCGCCAGGCTCTTCGTGTCGTAGCCGTGGCGGGTAAGCTGAGGTTCGAGGTCGTCGATCTGGCGTGAAAGCACACCCTCGACGGTCGCGGCGTCGATCGGTTTCACGCTGGCCTCGAACCCTGCCTCGAACGCCCGCACAAGATGACGGCCGATCTGGAGCGGGGTCTTGAGCTTGGCGGCGAGCAGGATCGCGGCATCCTCGGTCAGCACGGCATCGGGCTCAATCCCCGGCGACAGCGCAGTGCGCAGCGCCCAGTCGATGTAATCGCGCTGACGGTCGCGCAGACCGCCAAACTCGAACACCGTCGTCCGATCGCCGATTTCCTCCATAAGAGGGCGCTTGAGGTCGTTGCGCAGCTTTGGATGGCCGACGAGGATCACGGCAAGTTGACCGCCGCCCTCGGTGACAAGCTCGACGAGGCGCTTGAGCGCGGTCAGCGTTTTGGGATGGAGGTCGTGCGCGTCGTCGACGAACAGTGCGACCGGCCGCTTGGCCTTGCGGAACAGCTCCTGCAAATCGCGTTCGCGCCGTTCCGACTGGCTGGGGATCGAGACGGTCTTCTCCGACGAGAGGTCGTAGAACAGGGCCGCGACCAACAGCGGTACCGATATCTTGGCCTTCTCCAGGCTGAGCGCGCGCGACACGATCACGCGCCCCTCGCGCTCCAGCTCTTCGCGCAGTCGCCGCGTCAGCACGGTCTTGCCCGAGCCGATGGTGGCGGTGAGCGCAACTAGGCGTCCGCCATTAATCGCAGTCTTCAGATCATGGGTGAGCTGGGCATGATGCTCGGTCTCGAAGAAGCCGAGATCGACCGGAGGCCGGGCCAGTCCGTAATAGCGCATTACCTCGGTTTGCATCAGCCGCTCCGTCTATGGCCGGGCGGGAATCGCCTGCGGATTTCTTCCATCACCTCGGGCCTGGAGAGCGTGCGCGCGAGCAGCGCGTCGATGAAGGCGCGGTCCTCCTCGCAAAGCCCGCCCAGGGGCAGGCGCAACTCCTCGGATATGGCGAAGCGTGCCTTGAGCGGCGTGGCGAAGGTGAGTTCGCCGAACGGGTCGGGATCGGCAAATGGCCGGGCCGGCACAGGCGCGATCCCATCGGCAGGCTTGCGACCGATCACCACGATGTCATTCTCGCCCGTCAGGACCGAGCGGGGAATCCCGATTTTCGTTGCCAGCGCATCAACCCGATCCGCGCGAATCTCACGCCGGCTCTTGCGATGTTTGCGGTAGCGATGCAGCGGCACCGGCCCTCCGACCGGATCGAACGGTCCGTACCGCTCGTCGCCATATTCAACCCATAGCTCCTGGTCGAACAGCCCCCACCAGACGACGACCGTTTCGCCGGCCACCTCGGACGTGACCTCATAGGTAACGCCAGCGACGGTCAGGCGGCAGTCGAGCCCGACCTTGCGGCGTTCGGGCTCGCGGGCGAATGCACAATAGCGCTCCCAACCGCACATGGCGCGAATGCCGCCGTCGGGCAGATGCCCGAGCCAGTCGTCGATCCGGGAATGCGGCTCGCGACGATGATCGCCACCGTTGTAGGTGGCGATGTAGCGGGCCAGCCAGCGATTGGCCTCTTCCTCACTGGTGGGTTCGTGGAAGTGGTACAGCGTCTCGTGCGCTTCCTTGACGGTGCGGAACGGTCGCTCGACCTTGCCTTTGGCGCGCGCGGTAGTGCGGCGTCCGTCCGACCCTGCCGGCATGTGCGGGGTGACGGTGATCCCGAGACATTCCATGACCCGCTTGAACACGCTCGATTTGCCGACCGGGCCGCCATCGAGCTGGATGTTCTCCGGAATGCCTTCGAAGGGATTGTCCTCCTTCGGCGCCATCGCCCGGAACAGGAAGCGCAGCGCCGCCTCGGCATCCTCGCCGTAAACCAGCGCATATTCCTGATAGACGACGCCCGACCGGTCATCGACCACCGAGAACAGCATCAGCGTCGGTGCGCCGCCCCGATCGGGATCGATCCAGGTCGGGGCTTTCAACTGTTTGAGGTCCGACGGGCTCATGTCGAAATGCCAGAGCATGTTGGCGCGTTCGGCCTGATAGCGCACCGCAGTCGGCTCGCGCGTCATCCGCTCGGTGTCGTACCCGCGTTGCCGCATGTGGCGATTGAGCGTCGAGGCCGCCAAGCGCCCTGACGGCAGCTTCACCAGACCGCGATCGGGGGTCTCGACGCCGTGTTCAGTGACGATTTCGAGGATACGTTTCGTCGAGAGGCGACGACCCTGCCGGTTGGTCGTGCGGCTCTTCATCGCCGCGACGACCTCGCACCACCACTCAATCTCGTCGGCAGGCATCGTCCGCGACAGACCACGATCGGCGCGGTGCGCGTCCTTCGGACGCCTCTCGCCGCGCAACAGCCGGTAGAGCGTGGCGCGGCTGATATCGTAGAGTTCGGCGGTCGATGCCATCAGCGGCTGCCGCTCAGGATGCCTCGCCGGAAGTGCCGCCAATCGACGCCGGAGCGTCACGATCGCCTCAATGGGGACCGTGACGCCCGCGCTCATTACGCAGCCTGGCTTTGTAGTTGCCGACTGGGACCAGCATCGAGCAACGCCTGCCCCGGCGCCTTGGGAGTGCCGTCGCCGTTGACGTAGACATAGAGCGTGGTGGTCGTGATTCCGAGCCGCTTGGCGACATCGGCTGCGACGGCACCCCGATCGGACATCGCCGCCATCGCCATCGTCAGCGTCGCCCGGTTCATCTTGCGCGGCCGACCGCCCATGCGACCGCGCGCGCGCGCCGCAGCAAGGCCGGCATGGGTGCGCTCGGCGATCAACTCGCGCTCGAACTCGGCGAACGCCGCGAAGATGCCGAAAGCGAGACGGCCATTGGCAGACGTTGTGTCGATCTGCGCGCCGGCACCGGCCAGGACCTTCAACCCGACCCCGCGCGACCGGAGATCCTCCGCCGTCGTCACGAGGTGACGCAGATCGCGACCGAGCCGGTCGAGCTTCCAGATGACGAGCGTGTTGCCTGGCTGGAGCGCCTTCAGGCAGGCGGTGAGTCCCGGCCGGGCATCATGCCGACCCGAGGCCATATCCTCATAGATGCGGGATGGATCGATGCCGGCCGCGAACAGTGCGTCGCGCTGCGGCTCCAGCGTTTGCGTGCCGTCCGACTTGGACACCCGGATATAGCCGATGAGCAATGCGTACCCCGCCAGAAAAGATCACCGGCATGGTGCAAGATGGCGCTGGTTTTCACAACGGGTTTTCTTGCTGTTTTCGGGCAGCCGGAAGCGGCATCGCCCGACCGCGAGAAAACCGCTCGTTTTCCTGGCGGTCCCGGCATCGGTTTCCGGCGATCAGGCTGCGCTACGGTTTTCCACCGCCTTGCAAATTCTTTCTGCTGTCGCCTTGAGCACCTGTTCCACCAAAGCCTGGGAACCGAGCGGTAAATCCGAGGATTTGAATTCGGATACTAATCGCGCGCAGCCGTCGGCCCAACTTCGCCTCAACTCCGTCAATCGCTCCGACAGGTCGCCTGTGCGACCATCAACGGCTGCCTGGGCCTCTCGCTCGAGTTCGGCGGCAGCGCGCAGCACGTGCACGAGCTTTGCTTTCATGGGCTCAGGCAACTCGGGTAAATCGCCATGGGGATGGCTGCCGGAGGCCATCATGGCCTGGTTCCGTTCCGAAACCTCCTCCATGATTCTGGCATAACGCTCAAACCCGGGAAAGCGGTCACACAGATCGCGTAACGCCCGGTCGCTTGCAGTGGTGTAGATGGCGTGCAGGTCCTGCATGTGGCCGATCATATGATTGGCCAGCGCGATCCCGGTGATTCCCTGCGCTTCAAGCTGGCGGACCCGCAGGTTAATGGCGGCAGCGATCCGGTTGGCATCGGTCATCTCGCACCCGTCCTTTCGCTGCAGCATCGTGAGCACGTCGCCTTCGACTGGAGGCAGCACCGCGTGATTGCAAGCGTCGTGCGGAGCGGACCATGCCTGCGGTCTGTCATGGCTTAGCAACCTCACAGGTCGAAAGGGCCACGAAGTCGCAACGTCATGGCGTGTCCGCGATCCTGCGCCGATCGCCGAACATCTCGCGTCCGTCGCACCGATTGTGATTTGCGTCTCAACCAATGTGAGCCTGCCGGCCCCTAACGTCTCACCCAATGTGAGCCGGAAACCGCCCTTTATTGCAGTTCCGGGCGATCATCATTGCAAGCCGCTACAGCTA
>NZ_RWKS01000059.1:0-4406 GCF_003985085.1 Sphingomonas sp. TF3
ATCGCTTTCTGCCTCTATATTTGGGTGGTTGTTCAGACGATCGCAGGTGGCGGCTGGAGCAAGCGCGAAGGGTTGCGGCTGGTGCTGTCAGCAATGGCGCCATTCGCGGGCTATACGACGCTGTTCCTGGCTCGACGAAAGGCTGCCCTTTTGCGCACCGACCGCGCGGCGCGGTCATGATGCAGGATCTTTATCCCTGGTTAAAGGCACTCCATGTTGCGTCGGCAATGATTTTTATCAGCGGTGTGCTGGCGGTCGGCGCCTTCCTGGGCGCGGCACGACCGGACGACGCGCTGGCGGCCAAGGCAATGCGCCGTTGGGATCAGCATGTGACCATGCCAGCGATGCTTCTCGTCTGGTCGTTCGGATTGTCGCTCGGGCTTGCAGGTGGCTGGTTCCGGGATGGATGGCTGATCGCGAAGCTCGTATTCGTCGTCGTCTTATCGGGAATCCACGGGGCGCAGTCGGGTAGGCTGCGGCGGATGGCGGGCGGCCTGCCCGTCGCGCATTCTGCCCGCCTGACCCTGCCGCTGGTGTTGGGTTCGGTCACCGCGATCGCGATCCTCGCCGTGGTAAAGCCGAGCTGATCAAGGCTGCCGCGGATCAATGCAGGCCGGGTATTATGCGGGCGATGCAGAGCGTGCGGGGGCCCTACCATTTCGTGACGGCGGGCTGGCACCGTTTCTGCCTTCGCTTAGTTTGTCTTTACCATCACCGGCTTGCAGCCGCGCGGTCAGGCGTTTGCCACTCCATCGGTGGAAACCGCACTTGAAGTCCGTGCGCGGTCAAATATTCGACGGCCTCCGCTTCACGCTTCGCCACGCGGTGCGACGCCGGTCGGTCGGCATGGCGCGCGGCGTGTGCGGCAATACTACGGAACGGTGCCGGGTCGAGCCCCGCGCCCGTCACGCGAAACCATACCCAGGCAAGATACGCATCTAGGATCGTCCATTGTTCGCCCGACCACCACGGCCATTCGGCAAGCCGCCGCTCGATATCGGCAAGATTGTCGGTCATCACTTTCACTGCCAGCCGCCACACGGCTTCGGCATTCTCTGGACCGGCGAAATTCGTTGGGATCCTGATGCGGGTGACGATAGGATGGAGCCCGGACGCGAAATAGCTTAAGTCGGCAATGAACCGCGCGCGGTCCAGCGCCGTTTTAAGTGGCAGACTTAGGCCGGCGTCGGGATACTCCTCGTTTAGCCATGAAAGGATCGCCACATTCTCGCTAAGCGTTTCCCCGCGGATGACTAATGTAGGGACCCGACCCTTTTGATTGATCGCCAAGAACTCCGGCGTGCGGTGATCACCGCGCATGAAGGCAATCAATTGTGTTTCAAAAGCAACCCCCGTCTCTTCAAGCGCGGTCAACGTAACCTGAGAACAGGCCCCGGGTGAGAAATAAAGAAGTGGTAGAGCAGGATCGCTAATCACGAAGACGCCCCCCGCTTCGCGAAGCATATAACCGATTACTAATGGCCAATATTAAAGCTCCTATTCCGAAGATTTATCAGCCTGCCACCAATCGATTTTAATATGCTACCGCTTGGAACAAGCCCGGATCCTCCGCCGGCTTTGGCATGGTCTCAGGGCTTCCTTGCGCAATCCCCCACTGATCGACCGTCCGTGCGCTAGGTGTATGGACCTTAGCTTCGTGATGCTCGAAATCCACCGTCTCCAACTCAGACGTGAACTCAACCATGTTGCCGTTGGGCGTCACGAAGTAGCTGAACGTGTTGTTGCCGGCGGTATGGCGACCCGGCCCCCAAGCGACGTTGAATTCCCACTCCTTCATCCGCGCCATGCCACGCATCATGCAATCGACCGAAAGCATGTCGTAGGCGACATGGTTGAGGGTCGCGGGCCCCGGGACGAGAGCGATCCTGTGATGCCATTCGTTGCACCGCAGGAACGCCATATACTCGCCAACCCAATCGGATAGCTTGAAACCAAGCACGTCGATGAAGAACCGCACCATCGCCTTGTGATCGGGCGAATGCAGAACGACGTGGCTGATCTTCTGCGGCACGCCTTCCCAACGTTCGATCTCGCGCTTTTCGCCACGCGCAACGTCGGCTGAAATCTCGAATGGCAGGCCATCGACTGAGAAGAAGCGAAAGCCATAGCCGCCGCCGAGACTAGTCAGGTCATGAGGGCTGGCGATGATCTGGCAACCAGCCGCGACGACTTTGTCGTGCAGCGCATCGACATCTGCGCGCGTGTCGGTTGCCATGGCGATCACATCAATCCGATTCGCCCCGTTTTCCCGCAACCGAACGACGTATGGCTCCTCGCTGCCTTCAGCGGCGAAGAAAATCATGCCATCGCGGTCGGCAACTTCCTTCAGTTTCCATGCATCCCGATAGAAGGCGCGTTCCGCAGCCATGTCGGGGACGGCATAGCCAACATAGCGGATTTCGGTCACTCGGCTCATCATCACTCTCCCGTTGCCCGCAGGCCGATTGTTGATCCCCGCGTCAGATCGGCTGTGCGATCACGCGGTACATGTCGCTGGTCGCGCTGATTTGGTCGATCCGGGGCCCCAGCCCTATCTGGCCCAGGCTGATCGCGGCGGAAGTTTCGACGATGTACTTGCACCGCTCGAACCGGCGATCCCGGTAGCTGCGCAGCGCCGCGTCGAGCGTGGTTGCGCGTCCCAGTTCCTCAGCAAGGACGACGCTGTCCTCGATCGCCATGCCTGCGCCCTGGCCCAGATGCGGCGTGGTCGCATGGACGGCATCACCGAGCAGCACGACCCGGCCCATATGCCAGTCCCCCTCGACGAAGATGTATTCGAGCGGACGATAAACGACGCCATCATCGTCGATGATCTGTGCCGCGAGCGCCTCGACCTGCGGGGCGTGACCCTTCAATCGATCGCGCATCACGCGCGCCATGCCGACCCGATCGTAGCGCGGATTGCCGGGCTCGGTTGAGGTGACGTACATATACATAACGTCGTCGCTGAGCGGCACCAGGCCGACCGCGGTGTCGCCGTCATAGGCGTGCAGGCAATCCAGATCGGCGGGTTTCGGAAAATTGTAGCGCCAGACAGACTGGCCGGTGAAGCGGGGCATCGGCGCTTCTGGAAAGATCGTCTGTCGGGTCGGCGAATACAGGCCGTCTGCCCCGATTACGAGGTTGAAGCCTTCCTGGGTCCCGTCGGACATCCCGACGAAAATGCCATCTTCGCCATCCTTGAAGTCTAACGCGGTTACCCCGAGCCGGATCTGCGTTCCCGCTTCTAGCGCACGGTCCGCCAGTACCTTCTGCAACGCACGGCGGCCTATCCCGACATTGGCAGGATAGTCGTCGACAAGCTTCGGCGACGCCAGCTGTGCGACGCACGCTCCCGTCAGCGAGAAGACGTCCACTCGATCGAACGCGAAGCCCGCTTTCAAATAGTCGTCGAGCATGCCCAGACCGTCCATCGCTCGCAACACGTTGGATTGCTGGATGATACCGACCCCATAGACTGACCAGCTCGGATCCTTTTCGAGGATCGTGACGCGGTGACCTCCGCGGCGCAGCGCGATCGCGGACGTCAGCCCGCCTATCCCCCCGCCAATGATCAGGATATTTAGCCCCTGCACGCGCAGTACCTCTCACTCCAGGGCCGATTTCCCATCGGCCTCGCAGTTAGATACCGTCCCTCACACTATTCGACAAAATGCGTTTTATGATCCCTCACATCCGCTATTCGGATAGTTAAATAGTCAGTCAATGCCTCGCACTCTCACAGTGTCGAAGACGTCGTGCAGCTTGCCGCGAAGCCAAATCAGCCCGAGATCCTGCGAACTAAGCCGGTGCCACTGCGCGAACTCCTGCAGCTTTGGGAAATTTTCCGGCACTTGAACGGTACGAAGACCGTAAGCGGGCGCCATTGATGCAGCGAGGCTGGCATGCATCGTCGCGACCATGTCAGTGCCCACAATCAGCGACGGCATGAGCGAAAACATCGGCACTGTGACCACCACTTTGCGGACGATGTCGACGTTCTGAAGGAACCAGTCCTCGAACGACGCCTGCCGGTTGCCCGACATGTTCGCGACGATATGATCGGCAGCCACATATTCCTCGATCGAGATGGCGGTCCCGATCGCCGTATTGGCCGGGTCAACCACGACAACATATGGATCCTCGATCACCGGTTCGAACGGGTGATCCGGGCTAAGAAACCTCTCAGGCGCGATCGCCAGATCGATCTCGCGCCGTTCGATCCGAGCGTGCATCGACGCGTCTGAGGCGACCACTTCGATCGTGACGTGGGGGGCTTCGCGGCGCAAAATCTTGAGCAATTCGGGCATTGCGACACGGGCGATGTAATCCGACATCATCAGCCGGAATTCGCGCTGGACGGTGGTAGGGTCAAAGCTCGGCCGTGTGGTCATCGCGTGCGAAAT
>NZ_RWKS01000006.1:0-211208 GCF_003985085.1 Sphingomonas sp. TF3
ATCCCGAATGCGCGATCTCCAATCTTCAGATTTTTGCAGATCGCGGTATCGTCATTGCGATCGACGATTACGGTGCCGGCTTGTCCTCGCTTGCCTATCTCAAGCAGCTCCCTGCACGCGAACTCAAGATCGACAAGATGTTCGTGCTTCAGCTGACCAGCAGCAATCGTGACCCGCTGATCGTACGCTCCACCATCGATCTCGCCCATGCTCTGGATATGGAAGTGACGGCGGAGGGCGTGGAGACCCAGGCAGCGATGGCGCTGCTTTCGGTCATGGGGTGTGACATGGTGCAGGGATATTTGATCAGCCGCCCGATATCGATCGATGCCTTTCGGTGTTTCCTGCACGAATATCGCGCGCGCCCCGCAGAGGATGACCGGCAATCGATGTTTAAGCGGCCTGCTACGTTTTGGAAAAGCGCTTAAGAACGCGATTTTCGGTCAGTTAGTGCGAATTTAAGGACTGTTCTGACAGTAAGGGTGCGATGAGGCACCTTATGTTCCGTTTGATCCTGGCGCTATCCCTGATGGCGGTCGGCGCGTGGGAGCTCGATCGGCCGGCCGTTGCGCAGAGCTTGGCGCAATGGGATGTCCGCTACGACGCGCTGGTGGCGGACGCCAAGGCACAAATGTTCGGCGACCCGTTGATCGCGATTGAACGCGCGAGAGCGGCGGAGGGCGTCGCGTCGCATCTCGCGATGGCGCGGCGCAATACGGCCGTGGCGACCGCGCAATGGCTTCAGGGCGAAGCATATCTGCGCCTGAACGACACAGCGCGGGCGGAGCCGCTCATCGAACGCGCGATTTCACTTGTCGCGAAACCCGCTTCGCCAACAAAACTCTATGGCGATCTATTGCTGTCGCGTGGCGGCTTGAGGTTGGCAAAAGCAGATGTCGCGGGGGCTCTGTCGGCGTATCAACAGGCGCATAACATCTTTCGAGATATTGGCGACGCGCGCAGCCGCGCTATCGCCATCGTCAGTATCGGTTTTCTCTACCAGGAGGCCGGTGACTTTAAAACGGCTCTACGATATTTTGATCAGTCGGCCGATATATATCACGGAGACCAGCGGCTTCTATTTTCTATTTATACGAACCGCGGCATTTGCTTGATGGATTTCAATAAAATTATCCAGGCGCAAACTGCCTTTCGAAAGGCGCTGGCGCTGGCGCACGATTTGAAAATGCCGGCACTGGAGGCGAATACGCTTCGGAATATCGCGCGGGCGCAATTGTTCGCGGGTCAGCGCGCGGCCGCCGAGCACAGCATCGCGCTTGGGTTACAAGCCGATCGTGGAACGGATGCCGCAACCTCCCGCAATCATTTCCTGGTGTTGTCGGCTTGGGCAGCGCGATTGCGCGGTAACCTTGCCGAGGCCCAACGTCTGATTGAGCGGGCTTTCGTCAACGTCGATGGGAACACTTCGACGCTCGACCTGCGCGAGGGCCATCTGGTCGCATACGACATTTACAAAAAGACCCACAATCAAGCTCAGGCGTTGGTCCATCTGGAAGCTCTGAAAGAAGTCGACGATAAAACCTCCAAGCTCGCCGCGTCTGCCAATACCGCGCTCGCCGCTGCTCGGTTCGATTTTGCGAACCAGGAACTGAAAATTGAGAAGCTGAAGCGCGCGCAGTTGCTCCGCAACATCGAAGATGCCCGAAACCGCGCACGCACCCAGCAAACGATCTTTGGCGGGCTCGCCGTGGCGACCGTCATCATCGTGTCGATGCTTGCCTTTGGCTTGGTCACGATCCGTCGCAGCCGCAACGAAGTCCGAGCTGCAAACGTCGATTTGGCAAAAACCAACGAAGCGCTTGGCCGGGCATTGGCCGCCAAGACGGAGTTCCTTGCGACGACCAGTCATGAAATTCGCACGCCGCTCAACGGGATCCTGGGCATGACTCAGGTTATGCTGGCCGATCGCGGCCTGGAGGAACACCTGCGCGACCGGATTGGCGTGGTTCACAGTGCCGGCGTGACGATGCGGGCGCTGGTGGATGACATTCTCGATGTCGCGAAGATGGAGACGGGCAACCTTACGATCGAACATGTGCCCTTTGACCTCAAGGGCATGTTGCGCGACGTTTCGCGGCTTTGGGAAGAGCAGGCGCGGGGGAAGGGGCTGGATTTTGTTCTCGATCTCCAATCTTGCCCCGAGTTCATCGAAGGCGATCCGGCAAGGATGCGGCAAATTGCCTTCAATCTGCTCTCTAACGCCCTGAAATTTACCGAGAGCGGCCAGATCACCGTCCGCGCCGCCGCCGAGGGGACGACCCTCCGGATCGGTGTCAGCGACACGGGGATCGGTATCCCAGCGGAGAAAATTGGCATTATCTTCGAATCGTTTCGTCAAGTCGATGCCGGCACGACGCGCAAATATGGCGGTACCGGGCTTGGGTTGACCATCTGTCAGAACCTCGCCCGTGCAATGGGCGGCGATGTGACCGTGGAGAGCGTGCCGGGTGCAGGTACGACGTTCACGCTTTCGCTGCCATTGGCGCTGGCAGCGGCTCCGACGATCGAGACGGCCTCGGCCGCTGCCACGCCGGAAGCGTTGCTGATCCTCGATCGCAATCCGATCTCGCGCAGTATGTTGCGCGCAGTCCTGGAAGCGCGCGCGGGCACGGTGCTGTTTGCAGCAAGCGTGGAGGAAGCGGTCGCCCGGATCGCGCAAGGCGGGGTCACCCGTGTTCTGATCGACGATGCGACAGTGCAGGCGGAGAGCGATGTCGACCTGGGCCTGGCGGCGCTGGGGGCGACCGGGGCGGTCACGACGTTGCTATGGCGCGCGCCGGATATCGAAGATTGCACACGCTTTGCGTCGGCGGGTATTGACCGCGTCATTGCCAAGCCTATCGCGGGTGCGGCGCTGGCGGCCGCGATGTTTGGAAATGCCGCGCCATCGGACGTTTCCGCATCGGAGGTGCTTGTAACGCAAGCGGCATGAAACGATAGAGATGCACACCATGGCGTATTTTTACTCTCGTGATTCCGTAGTGGAGTGCTCCCGGTGAACATTCTGTTCATCGAAGATGACCCGATGAATCGGCGCGTCGTGAAGGACATGCTCGATGTCGCTGGTGCGACGATGACCGGTGCGGAGAGCGGAGAAATTGGACTGGCGCTGATCGAGGCGCAGGATTTCGAGATCGTCCTGCTCGATTTACGGATGCCCGGTATGGACGGGTTTGAAACACTGCGGCGCATCCGTGCGCGCGGCGATGCCAAGGCGCATCTCCCGATCATCGTGGTGACTGCGGACACAGCGGTGGATTTGCGCGAGCGTTGCCTTGCACAAGGGGCAGACGAAGTGTTGTTCAAGCCCGTGGCGATGGATTCCCTCTTCGATGCGATCGGCCGAATGTTGGCCAAGGGCGCGGGCGACGGGATGATTGGATGACCTCAGCCGTCCCGTCCGGTTCGCTACAAAAGGGGAGCGGTCGGGACGCTGAACAGGCCGGAAGCTAAAGGTGGGCGCAGTGATGCGCGGTGCGAGCCGAGGTTATTCGGACAGCGACGCGTCCCCGCCCTGGCGCTCGATTTCCGCAGCGAGCGCGGATACGGCAGCGATTACGACATCCTTGCCGGTCCGGGCAATCAGGCCGAGCGCGGACAACCTCGCAAACTCCCGGCTGACGACTTCGCGTTGCGTTCCCACCAATACCGCCATCTCGGCATGTGTTGGAATGCCGATAATGCGGGCCCTGTCCTGCGCCACGCCGCTCGCCCGGGCCATCCGTAGCAATTCCATTTGCAGGCGGCACGGTGCCGGTATCGCACCCAGTCGGAAAACCTGGGCGCTGAGGCTGCGGACCATTGCGGTGAGATCTTCCAGCAGAGCTTGGGTGAAGCCCGGGCAGTCGGACAAAAGCGTTTTGACCAGCGTCTGGGGCAGCCGCCCGATCTCCGCCACGGTCAAAGCGAAGACGTTGGCCGATCGAGGTGCTCCGTCGATGGCGGCCAACTCCCCGAAATGCGCGCCCACTTCCAATCGGCGATATCCGATTTCACGACCGGCACGGGAAAACTGGTTCGCCAGCAAAGTTCCTGCAGCAACGATATAGACGTCTTCGCCAGGTTCCTGTGCCCGCACGACCTGCTCACCACGTTGATAGATCCGCCACACGGTGTGCGCGGCGACATGCGCGCGCTCTGCGCGACTCATGTGGCGGAACAGCGCGCAACGGTCCACAGCCGCTACTGCGGCTGGCGAGATTTGTTTTGATCCACCAACATCTTGCATCAAACGCTCAATGCCCTAGGCATTTCGCGTTGGCCAGCCGGGGGGCGAGTACGTGGCACAGTCTGGATCTTATATAGCGTTTATCAGTTACAGCCATAGCGATCGGTATTGGGCCGAGTGGCTGCACCGCACGCTGGAACGATACAGACCGCCGCGCCACATCGGCGCGGATTTGAATAAACCGACCCGCCTGCGTCCGATATTTCGCGACCAGGCGGAACTGTCGGCCGGGCCAGATCTTGGCGACTCGATCCGAAGCGCGCTGGATCGCTCTTCTCATTTGATTTTGTTGTGTTCTCCGTCGGCACTTGCGTCGCGTTGGGTCAATGCGGAATTGGCCCATTTTCTCACCACGCACTCGGTGGATCGCGTTCTGTGCGTGCTTGTCGGCGATTCGCAGCCCGGAAAGTCCCTGTTGGAGTGCCTCCCGGAGGGATTGCGCGAGGCTCTGCCTGTCGGACAGGAGCCCTTGGCCGCCGATTTGCGTGTTGGCGGGGACGGGCGACGGCTGGCCCGGTTGAAACTCGCGGCAGGACTGCTGGGCGTTGGGCTCGACCTCCTGGTACAGCGCGACGCGCGGCGGCGCACGCGCCTGATGATGGCGATTACCGCGGCTGCAGTGTCGCTGAGCGTTGCCTTTGGCGGGCTCGCGCTTGCCGCGATCGATGCCCGGCGGCTGGCTCAGCGCCAAGCCGCCGAAAGCGAGGATCTGGTCGCCTTCATGCTCGGCGATCTGCGCGGCAAGCTGGAGCCGGTGGGGCGACTGGACGTGCTCGACGGGGTTGGCCGCAAAGTGCTCGATCACTATGCCCGCATCGACGATGACCGTCTGGACGACCCTGCGCTGGCCCAGCAAGCAAAGGCGTTGACGCTGCTCGGTTCGATTCGCGTCAAACGTGCGGACTTGCCTGGTGCCGAACAGGCCTTTGCGAGCGCGGCGGCCACATCGGCGCGGCTGGTCGCGCGTGCGCCGCACGATGGCACCCGCCTGTTCGACCATGCGCAGAACGTATATTGGCTGGCGTTCGTGCAGTGGAAGCTGGATCACGTCGCAGCGGCTGAACGCGGCTTTGCGGAATATGCCCGGCTTGCCGATATGCTGGTGCAGATCGACCCCAAGCGTGCGGACTAGCGACTGGAGCCTGCCTATGCGCGGAGCAACCTGGGCACCCTCCTTCTGGAGCAAGGGCGTTATGCCGATGCGCTCGCCGCCTTTGAGGTGGCACGCTCCGGGTTTAAGAGTGCCAGCCAGAAGGCTCCGGGAGACAGTGATCGCCTGGCGGATCTGGTGGATGCACAAAACTGGGTTGCGGACGCGCAATTTCTTCTGGGGAATTTGCGGGAGGCCTATGTCGAACGCGCGACCGCCTCGACGATCCTGCACACCCAGTTCGCGAGCGATTCGGCAAACCGGCCTTTGGAAGAAAAGGTGTTTATTGCCGATATTGCCCTGGCGCGACGGGCGCTCGACCTTGGAAAACTGGACGAGAGTGCCGCGGTGCTGGGGCAGGCGCGGACAGGCCTCGCCAAGCTGGTCGCGTTTGATTCGGGCAATGCGGTGTGGCTGGGGGACACGGCGCTCGCCGATCTCGATGCAGTGGATTTGGCGCTTGCCAAGGGAGACCTTCCGGCGGCTCGCGCGGCGCACGCCGCCGCCCGGCAACGGATTGCCCGGCTGCGTTTGACCGGTGGGACAACCTGGCGCTGGAAGCCGCTGATCGAAGGGCGGTGGCGGCGCCAGGAGATCGAACTTTCGCAACGCTCGGGCGACCCCGACAGCGCCTTGCGGGCGGCCGCTTCCCTTTTGGCGGAGGTAACGGCGCACCCGCTCCGCAAACAACCGGGACAAGTCGCGATGCTGGTTGGCTTTGCGCGGCTCGCACGCGGGGAAGCAGATCTTGCAGTCGCAGCCTTAGCTCCGCTTGAATCGGTTTTGCCACCTGAAGGGCGCGATACGCTTGCTCGCGCATGGTTGAAACGTGGCGACGCGGAGCATGCGCAGAAAACCGTTCGAAGTCTTTACGCCTCGGGCTATCGGCGGCCAGATTTTCTTGCCTTTTGGAAGAAATCGGTTTTAAATGACAGTTAGTGACGACGGGGGATCATTATGACTCAAGTTTGGCCTGCACTGACAGCAGAAATTGTTATCGGAATCGATTCGACTTACAATTTTATGAATTATATCGATCCGGAAAACCCGGTTCCGCTGGTTCTGGCGGTCGATGAGCCAACCACCATCATATTTTCCCTGAAAGACGATCTCATTACATCCGGTTGGACGTTTCAGGATCGCCCTTTCGTTGTCGGTGCCGACTACAGTATAAATTTCTCCAGCTATAGCTGGCTTGATAACAGTGTTGGGGATGTTGCTGCCCCGAAGACGAAATTTCGCTTGGTTTTCCAATGTGCACGGCTTGGCGTGTATGAATATAGCTTGATGTTCGTCGATAGCCACGGCCAAAAAATCGGCCTCGATCCCAAGATTGAAAACGGTGGGGGTCAGTAAGACCGCTGCCGCCATTGCGTGATGCAGGAGTTGAGGATGCTCGTCTCGCCGCGCTGATCCGTCGCGGCGAGCATCTTGCTGCGTATGATCTGGCCTATCGACGCATCGAGCGCGATGGCGTTTCTCCAGCAATTGCGCATGCTGCGGTTCTCTGTCTGGCGCGATCCGGAGCGACCGATTTTGCGCGGCTTGAATATGCCCGCTGGCGCCTGGGTGGCGATCCGGACGATGCGGAGGCCGCGACGCTTGGTGCGCGCCTTCTAAAAGACGTCGCCCTGGCTTCGTCGGGGGCGCGACGCCGGGCTTTTGCGCGCGCGTCGGCTCTGCGGTACGCGGCAAGCGACGCGCGCCACGGCGGTCTATACAGCGCGATCAACGTTGCCACGATGAGTCTGATCGCGGGGGACAGGGATCGCGCGCGCCAGGCCGCCGAAAAGGTGCTGTCCAGCACGGTGGTCGAAGGGGACGCAACCGAATCTTATTATGCCCTCGCAAGCCGCGCAGAGGCGCAGGTCCTGCTTGGCGCGCCCGAGGCGGCGGCGGAAACGCTGGCGCAGGCAATCGCACGGTCGCCGCAGGATTATACCGCGCACGCATCGACCCTCGGGCAGATCGATATCATTTTGCAGGAGCTGGGTGCTCCCAACACATGGCTTGCCCCGCTGCGCCCGCCGCGCGTTGCGCATTTTACGGGGCGCATCTTCAACTTGCCAGAATCTCGCGATCAACCAACAGATCCGAGCGCGCGCCGGACCGAGGCACTGGCTGCGGAAATGCAGGGCGTGTTGCGCACGAACCGCGTCGGTTTCGCTTATGGGGGGCTGGCTGCCGGAGCGGACATTTTATGGGCTGAGGCGTTGGTTGCCTGCGGCGCAGAACTGCATGTGGTGTTGCCTACCTCTGTCGGCTCCTTCGTCGCAAATTCGGTTGCGCCCTTTGGGCAAGGCTGGGTCCGTCGCTTCGAGGCATGTCTTGCTTGCGCTCAGTCGGTTCGACTTGCGACCAAGGATCCATATGCCGGCGACGATCAGGTGTTCACCTATTCGAGCCAGTTTGCGATCGGTTGTGCCATCCTTCGCGCCGAGGCTTTGGCGACCGAAGCGGTCCAACTCGCGGTTTCTGGCGGAGACGCGCAATCCAACGTAGCTGCCGATCTGGCATATTGGGCCGCAGCACCGCGGCGGCAGGTCATCCTGACGCTCGATCGGGCACCCCTTCGAGTGGCTCCGCGCGCTCAGACTGCGCATCCGCCGACGGTGATGAAGGCGATGCTGTTTGTTGACGTGCGGGGTTTCGGCAGCTTGCGAGATGATCAGATTCCGGCGTTCTTCGGCGTTGTAATGGCGCAAATCGCGCAGGCGGTGGCGACGCTGGCGCGTAAGCCCGAACATATCGAGACATGGGGGGACGGGGTGTTCCTGGTGTTCGACCAGCCGGCCGATGCAGCGGAGGCGGCGTTGGCGATCCTGGCGGCGCACCGGCGACTGAACTTGCGCGCGCGTGGATTGCCGCGCTGGCTCGCGTTGCGCATCGGCGGGCATTACGGACCGGTCCACCTGCTGATGAATCCGATCCTGGGAAACCAGGCGGTGGTGGGCTCGCACGTCGTCGTTGCGGCCCGGATCGAACCGAATGTCGCGCCGGGATCGGTCTATGTCAGCGAAGCCTTTGCCGGGGCCCTTGCCACGTTCCATGCGGATCGCTTCCGATGCGGCTATGTTGGGCGGACCAAGGCTCGGCGCGACTTTGAACCCCTTTCGATCTTCAATGTCGTGCGCCGAGAGTGTCCCGATATGCGGAGCTGTGCGAGATAGCTTCGCGACCTGTGTGTTTTTTCACATCCTTTCGCGGCCGTAATGGGCACGGAAATCAAGAAGATCGCGTATTCTTCGAACGGCTGATTGTCCGGACGAGGGAAGGGGTTCCGACATGGATAATTCGCCCGATGCCTCTGTTCCTGGTCGACGGGTCGCGTTCTTCGCGGTTCCGCAGCGTGAAGGCTGCGGGCGCTCGGCGGTCGAGTGGCGATTTGGGGAAGCGCGGTGGCGATAGAGCTGAATTTCGTCAATAACTCCAACGATGCGAACAAGTCCGCCGTTGTTCTTTTCCAGAAGAACCTTGCGAGCACGCCGGACGACGCGCCGATCGCCTGGAAGGTGATTGCGGACTGTGCGCCGGGCCGAACACATCGTTTTATTTTCCCCACTGCCATAGAAGTCGTCGCAACCGATGAAGCCGGGGTGCCGACCGGTCCGGTGTCGGGCTGGGACGCGCAATATTTTGTGGTCGGCCACAATAGCTCCGACTGTGCGGTTGCGCTGGGGGCTGCGGAAGCCGCACCTGGCGAAGTTCATGTTCGCAACGCGTTACCGTATGCCCGTATTACCGCCAATGTCTTACGCGATGGCCGACTGCTCGCCATCAAGGCAGGCGTTCAGCCGCAGCAGATGGCGGTCTTCCAGCTCAAGCCGTCGCTGTGGGTGGGTACGGCGTCGGCGGTTTCGGAAGGGCAAGCGATCGATCCGCAAATGCTTTCCACCGTTAAAACTGAACTGTCCTTGCTCGGCTTGGCCAGCGCGGACATTGTGATGAGCGGCGGCGGCGGCGATGCCACTTCCACCCCGTTTCGCTTTTCCCTGCAAAACGTCGTCATGGCTTGAGTGGCGATGCAGGATCCTCGGGCGGAAAGGGATTGTCGTTGCTTCGCAACATGACCCGCTTCTGGACCGCCAACGACGGTCGCCTCGTATTCGAAATCATTTTCGACCGTGCGTGGCGCGCGGGGGATCTCGATCCGCCCGCTGTCGCGATTGTGCGATGTGCCTCGTCGCTCGACGAGCGCCACGAGGTCGCGATTTACGAAGATCGGCCAAGCTGGTTCGCCGTCGACTTCTCATCGGGCTACCATGTTCACGGCACGCTGCGGCAAATGGGGGACGTTTTGATCGAGGGGACGCCGTGTCTCACGATTTTTGCCGACATCCATTATCGGCAGCCAGGGCACGAACACCTGTTCCATTTTGACGGCGGCATGGTCGCCTGCCCAAGTGCTGCGCTGAATGAGCAGGGTACGCGTCACCGGCGGTATCCGGGGGAAGGTCGACCAGCATTCGCAGACTCGCGTCGCGGAGACGCCAAAACAGTGTCTTCTGCCAAAAATCCGCGGTTCCAATCCATATGACAATATATGTCGAAGTACGTTGGTAGATTTAATAATGTGATTTTGGGTATTTCAAATGCATTATAGTGATGTTCAATTTGTGTCGTACGTTGCAAATACGGTTGGATCCGATCCCGGCGGGGACGATTTTCAGAATATAGCCTTGGATGGCACTTCTCTCGATGTTGAGGCGCGATGCGCGTTGATGGCGCGTGCTATGGAAACCGCGCGTGAGGCGCTGGCTGCGACGTCGTCGTCGTGCGCGGGACCGGTGCTCAAAGTCTTCATGGCACCTGAATGTTTCTTCTACAGCCCGCGGCAGGCCTATCGAACGGACGATGTCCAGCGCACGATCGCGCGGTTGCAAGCGATAGCCGCGGGCGGTGAGTGGTCGGACTGGATTTTCAGCTTCGGCACGATCGTCGGCACCTCCGCGCCAACGGTCAACGGCGCGCCAGGTGCATTCTACAATTTCGCCTTGATCCAGGAAGGGGGCGGTGCCGGTGCCGGGCCGGCTGGCGCTCGTATCCTGGCAAAACCGCTGATCCGCCGCACGGAAGCGGACGTGGGCGATCACCGTGCAGGCGGGGAGGCGACCAAAGGACTGCCGAAAGGGCCGCGAGAGCAGCAGCTCTCTGTTTATGACGGAGCCGGAATTTTCACAATGCGGGGGCTGACTTGGGCGGCGGACGTCTGTCAGGACGCGTCGCGTGGCCTGGTGGTTCGTGCGCCGCAATTGCCGGGGGAGCCGCAGGTTCAGATTCAGTTGCATCCTTCGGCGGGGTCGAGGGTTTCGCCGGATGGGATTGTCGCGGTCCCGGGCGGATTCGTGTTCAATGTCGACGGGGCAGGGCAAGACACGGTATTGCGGCAGGTCGGCACCCCGGATCCGATCGCGCCATGCGTACGTGTCGGGGTCTCCGACGATGTTCTGGCGCTGTCGGCGGAGACGATAGCGGTCGATCGTCTCTATCCGCAGGGGCCGGGCGAGATCGTTATTTTCGATCCGCAGCCGCTTCCGCCAGCGACCGATGTTCAAGGCATGCGGCAGAGCCTGCTGTGGCGCGCAAGCGACAGTTACCAGTTTGTTTTCGATCTAATCTATGACGAATATGGCCGCTTCTCGACCATCCTGGTCGCGCCTCGTCGCCTGCCGATCGATATGTTCCATGGGAACAGCTATTTTCTGCCGCTCGACATCGCGACCTGCGACCCTCTCGATCAGCAGGTCGAGATCACCATGTACCTCGGCGGCGGTCGCGATGGCTATGATTTCGCGCTGTGGTGCAAGATCGCGGTCCCGGGATTTGTGTTCGAGGGGGTAGCGTTTCAGTTCGGTCTGGATTGGGCCGGTCCCGCACCGCAGACCATCTGGTGACGATGGGGGCCGCCCGGCCGGTTCGTGAAACGGCGTTATCGCTCGCCCGCCGGGTCGTAGCCGCCAGGCATTGTGCCAGCGGGGCTGCTGACGGGGACGTCGGGAGCCGGTAGCGGTTGGATCAGGGGTGGCACCTTCAGCAATTGCCAGCCCGGCGGTAGATAGTCGACCGACATATAGAAATAGAAGACGCAAGAGCCGTCGCCGCGATAGCTCGCGCCCTTCAGCACGCCGAGCGCGGTGGTGCCGCTGAATACGGGCGATCCGCTATCGCCGCCCTTGCAGGTCGGGCCGGCGACGGTGACCCAGGTCGGAAGGCACGCCCCGCCGCACAGATCCCCCGCCGGGGCGAAGTCGGTCAGTTGCACCAACGCGCAGCTATAGCCCGTGCGTTCCCCGCGGTGGCAGACGAAATCGCCCGCGCGCGTGCTGGCGCGCCCGCGCTCGCCGGTAACAGGGCGAAGACGGGTGCGCGCCGTATCGGCATAGAAGGTCGGGGGTAGCGGCGCGTCGGCGGCATTGATCTGCACGTCGCGATAGCCCCAGCCCCATTGGCCGACAAAGGGCAGCGGTGTCGAACCCGCCTGCGGATCGCGATAGACCAGGTCGTCGACGCAGTGCGCGGCGGTGGTGACACCGTAGCGGATGCCGTCGGTAACCGTGAAACCCGTCGTACAGAGATACCGCCGCCCATCGGCCGGGCTGACGCCCTCGACTCGCGAGCCGCCTTCGGGCGCGAGATTGACATCGACATGGTTGAGCACGCGGACCTGAACCGGCACCCCCGCAATCGCTTCCAGTCGGGTCTTGAGCGCGGCGGTGCCTGCAGGTGCGTCGGCGCTGCCGATCAGGATCGCGAGTTCGCCCGTGCGCGGATCGAGTCCCATGCCCGGCGGCGTCCGCAGCGCGGCGCGCAACGCCGCTTGATGGTTGGTCATCGCCCAGATGACCTGCTCGCGGGTGACGCGTGCGCCGGTGCGAAAGACGATCGGCAGCGTGATGCCGCCCGCAATGATGCTCTGCGCGGGAACCGGTGTCGCGCCGGTCAGCGAGACCAGGATGCGATACGCCGGGCGGTGTTCGATCGCGATGCCGGCCAATCGGTCGCGATAGTGCTCGGCGATCGCGTCGGTCACGGGGATGCTTGCATTTTGCGCGGTGAGACGTGCGATCGCTTCGGGTTGGGATACGCCGAACTGCCGCGCATATTCGGCAGCATCCTCGGCCATCGCCTCCGCCTCGGTCTCGAGCCGCGCCGTGACGGCGAGCGGTGCTGGCGGGGCCGCGACAGTCGGCACCGCGACGGGCTGCACGGCCCGATCGGCAGGACCGGGGGCGGGGGGAACGGCTTGCGCGCGGGCCTCGATCGGTGACAGGATCAGCGCGGCGGCAAGGAAAAGGATACGCACCAAAGCGCGATACCAGCTTTGCCCGGCCGCCGCGAGCGGTCTCAGTGTGTCCAGGCTTCGAACGGCAAGGCGAGCGCTTCGGCGACCGCCTGATGGCGGATTTTGCCGCCGGACACGTTCAGACCATTGGCGAGGTGCGGGTCGGCCGCCATCGCCGCTTCCGCTCCGTGCGCGGCGAGCTTCAGCACGAACGGCAGCGTGGCATTGTTGAGCGCGAAGGCCGAGGTGCGTGCGACCGCGCCCGGCATGTTGGCGACGCAATAATGGATGACGCCGTCGACTTCGAACACCGGGTTTTCATGCGTGGTGGCATGGCTGGTTTCGAAGCAACCGCCTTGGTCGATCGCGATGTCGACCATCACCGCGCCGCGCTTCATCGTCTTGACCATGTCGCGCGTCACCAGCTTGGGCGCTGCAGCCCCGGGCACCAGCACCGCGCCGATCACCAGATGTGCGTTCTTCACCGCTGCCGCGATCGCGGCCTTGCTGGCGTAAGCGGTCTTGATCTGGCTGCCGAAGAACATATCGAGCTCGGCCAAGCGTGCGTTCGATATGTCGTAGATGGTGACGTCGGCGCGCATGCCGACCGCCATTTGCGCGGCGTTGACGCCCGACACACCGCCGCCGAGAATCGCTACCTTGGCCGGGGCCACACCCGGCACGCCGCCGAGCAGGATGCCGCGACCGCCTTGTTCCTTTTCGAGATAATGCGCGCCGACTTGCACCGCCATGCGCCCGGCCACTTCGGACATCGGCTTGAGCAGCGGGAGCGACCGATCGTTGGCGGTGACCGTCTCATAGGCGATGCAGGTCGCACCCGAGCGCATCAGCCCTTCGGCCTGCGGCTTGTCGGCGGCGAGATGGAGGTAGGTGAACAGCAAATGGCGCGGCTCCAGCAACGCGATTTCGCTCGGCTGCGGTTCCTTGACCTTCACGATCATGTCCGACTGCGCGAAAACGCTGGCGGCGTCGGGCAGGATCGTCGCGCCCGCCGCGACATAGTCGGCATCGCTGAAATCGATGCCGAGGCCCGCGCCGGTCTGCACCGCTACGCTGTGACCGGCGGCAACAAGCTCGGCCACCGATGGTGGGGTCAGGCCGACACGATACTCATGATTCTTGATTTCCTTGGGTACGCCGATCCGCATCTATCTTCTCCTTGTTGGGGGCAGTGTACAGGAGGCGTGGCGTAATGTGCTTGCAAAGATCGCGCGTTCGGCTGCAGAAATGCAATGCTGTTGCGAAGCAGCGCATTTGTACACAATATGATCCCATATGGACAGTATTGACCGCAACATCGTCGCGCAGCTCGGCCTGGAATCGGGCCTCACCAGTGAGGAGCTAGGCGCAAGAGTCGGCCTGTCGCCATCCGCCGCGCACCGCCGGGTGAAGGCGCTGGAGCAGCACGGGATGATTCTTGGCTATCGCGCGCGGCTGTCGCGCGCGGCGCGGGGCAACCCCTCGACGGTGTTTGTGTCGGTTACGCTCACCGATCAGCGGCAGGCGACGATGCTGGCGTTCGAACAGGCGCTCGCGCAGACCACCCAAGTCGGCGAAGCCCATCTGATGAGCGGCGAATCGGACTATTTGCTCAAGGTGCTGGTGCGTGAAGACGACAGCTACGAGCGAATCCACCGCGAAGTGCTCTCGACCCTGCCCGGCGTGCATCGGCTGGTGACACAGTTCACCATTCGTACATTGGCGAGCGAGGAATGATGTACGTTTGGCCGTGGCGCGTGCCGTTGCGGGGGGCGGGGACGCGTGCTATTGCGCCGCACCATTGGGGCGTTTGAACAAGTGCCGTCATCCATGATTTCTCGATATGACATCCGGGCAAGAACAGCCTTCGCGTGAGCACTGATCAGGCCAGCGCGGGCAATTTGCCTGCTGCACCCGACTCGGTTGACGTCGGGCTTCACCCACACGGCAGAGACGGCGTCGCCAAGCTTGCGCTTGGTGCGATCGGCATCGTGTTCGGCGATATCGGCACCAGCCCGATCTACGCCTTCCGCGAGACGTTTTCCGGCCATCACAAGCTCGCGCTCGATACTGTCCACATCATGGGGGTGGTCAGCCTGATCTTCTGGTCGATGATGATCGTGGTGACCTTCAAATATGTCACCGTCATCATGCGTGCCGACAATAAAGGGGAGGGCGGCAGCCTAGCCCTGCTGGCGCTGGTCAACGGCCGCACCAAGAACAAGCGCTGGTCGCGCGGGATCGTGCTGCTTGGTGTGTTCGCCACGGCGCTGTTCTACGGCGATTCGATGATTACCCCGGCCGTGTCGGTGTTGTCGGCGATCGAGGGCGTCGCGATCGCGTCGCCTGGGCTCGGCAAGTTGGTGCTGCCGCTGGCAATGGCGATCATCATCGGTCTGTTCTCGATCCAGCGCAGCGGAACCGCGCGCGTTGGGCTGTTTTTCGGGCCCATCATGCTGCTATATTTCGCGGTGATAGCGACGCTTGGTCTCATCAGCATCGCGCATACCCCGCAAATCCTGTGGGCGTTCTCGCCGCATTACGCGCTGGAATTCTTCGCGCTCGATCCGGCGCGCGCCTTTTTGGCGCTGGGCTCGGTGGTGCTGGCGGTGACGGGCGCGGAAGCGCTCTACGCCGATATGGGGCATTTCGGCCGCAACCCGATCCGGGTGTCGTGGCTGTTTGTCGTGCTGCCGGCGCTGATGTTGAATTATATGGGCCAGGGTGCGTTGCTGTCGCGCATGGGGACGGCGGCGTTGGAAAGTCCGTTCTATCTGCTCGCGTCCGAGCATTTGCGGCTGCCGCTGGTGGCGCTGGCGACGGCGGCGGCGGTGATTGCGTCGCAAGCGGTGATTTCGGGCGCGTTTTCGGTGACGCAGCAAGCAATCCAGCTCGGCTTTGTGCCGCGGCTGCGGATCGAGCATACCAGCGCGGCGACGGCGGGGCAGATCTACATTCCGCTGGTCAATTGGCTGCTCGGCGTGATGGTGCTGTTGCTCGTCATCTTCTTCCGCACCTCGTCCAACCTCACCTCGGCTTATGGCATCGCGGTTACGGGGGCGATGTTGATCGACACCTGCCTACTGACGGTGGTGCTGTTCCGCCTGTGGAACTGGCCGGTTTATTATTCGGTTCCACTGCTTTCGCTGTTCTTCATCGTCGACGGTGCCTATTTTACTGCCAACCTGACCAAGGTGCCATCGGGCGGCTGGTTCCCGCTGCTGGTCGGCTTCATCATCTTCACCATCCTGACGACCTGGTCGAAGGGGCGGCAATTGATGATCGACCGGATGCGCGAATCGGCGATGCCGATCAAAATCTTCATCCAGTCCGCCGCCACCTCGGCCACGCGCGTGCCGGGCACGGCGGTGTTTATGACCGCCTCGCCCGAGGGCGTGCCGCACGCGTTGCTGCACAACCTCAAACACAACAAGGTGCTGCACGAGCGGATCATCCTGCTCACCGTCAAGATCGCGGACGTGCCCTATATCGCCGAGGGCGAGCGCTGCTCGCTGGAGGATCTGGGCGCGGGCTTTCATCGCATGATCCTGCGCTATGGTTTTATCGATGAGCCCGACGTGCCGCTGGCGCTCGCCAATGTGCATCGTTGCGGCGCTGATTTCCGGATGATCGACACCAGCTTCTTCCTGGCGCGGCAGAGCCTGTTGCCGTCGTCGCATCCGGGGATGATGATCTGGCGCGAAAAGCTGTTCGCATGGATGCTCCGCAATGCCGAGAGCGCGATGGAGTTCTTCCGCTTGCCGACCAATCGCGTAGTCGAGCTGGGCAGCCAGCTCGAGATTTGAGCCAGGTCGCGCCCATCATCGTCACCGCGCTGTTCGGACGCAGCGATGCGGCGTGGTTCGACGATTTGCGGACGCGCCATTTTCCGCCCGAACGCAATCAGCTGTCGGCGCATCTGACGATGTTCCATCATCTTGCGCCAAGCCTAGAGCGCGAGCTGAAGCAGCGTTTGGCAGGAGAAACGCGGCAGGTGGCGGCCCCGGATGCGCGAATCGCCGGCGTGATGTCGCTCGGCGGTGGGGTGGCCTTCCGAATCGACTGTCCGTCGCTGGAGGATATCCGCGATCGCCTGGCCGATGCCTTTGCTCCGGTGCTGACGCCGCAGGACCGCGCGCCGTGGCGTCCGCATGTGACCGTGCAGAACAAGGTCGACCCGCCCGTCGCCAAGGCCTTGCAGGCCGAATTGTCGCGCGATTTCCGTCCGCGGCCCGTTCGAATCGCGGGGTTGGCGGCATGGTGGTATCGTGGTGGCCCGTGGGAAATGCTGTCGCGCCATATGTTCGCTTGACCGCTTCGCCGCGCATTCCTATAGCCCGCGCCTCGCGAGTGATTAGCGCCTGCGCATGGCGAAGTAGCTCAGTTGGTTAGAGCACGGGAATCATAATCCTGGGGTCGGGGGTTCAAGTCCCTCCTTCGCTACCACTCGCGACCTATTCCGCCTCGATCGATGATTTCCCAACCGGAACGAATGCGCTAGCTGCAGCCGTGACGCCGCCGATCAAGCGCGGCGCAGCCTGGGAAAGGGAGCAGCTATGTTTAGCCACATCATGATCGGATCGAATGATCTCGAGGCATCGCGTAAATTCTACGATGCCACGCTCGGCGCACTGGGTGCGCGGGCGGGTTCCGACAATCACGGTCGTATTTTCTATATGCACAATGGCGGGATTTTGCTGGTCACCAAGCCGATCAACGGCGAACCTGCATGCCACGCCAATGGCGGCACGATCGGGTTCGCGGCATCCTCGCCGGAGCAGGCCGACGCGTGGCATGCGGCGGGCGTCGCCGCCGGTGGTACGCCGATCGAGGACGATCCGGGTATCCGCGAAAACGGTGGGATGAAGCTCTATCTCGCATATCTGCGGGATCCCGCAGGCAACAAGGTCTGCGCGATGTATCGCTACGCTGCCTGATGTTGGCGGTGACGGGCCTCTTGCGCACCGTTATCGATCCACCATGTTGCCAGTCGGCCCGTCGCTGCCCTAGAGGCGGCGGGCCGACAGGACGAAAGCGACCATGACCACCCACAAGACGCGCATGTTGATTCTGGGCTCCGGCCCGGCCGGCCTTTCCGCTGCCATTTATGGCGCGCGGGCCGGCATGAAGCCGATTCTCGTGCAGGGCATCCAGCCCGGCGGCCAGTTGATGACCACCACCGATGTGGAAAATTACCCCGGCTTCGCCGACGTCATCCAGGGGCCCTGGCTGATGGAGCAGATGCAGAAGCAGGCCGAGCATGTCGGGACGACCCTGATGTACGACACCGTGGTGGAGGTCGATTTCAGCCAGCGTCCGTTCCGCCTGGTCGGCGATAGCGGTGACATTTACGAAGGCGATGTGCTCATTATCGCGACGGGCGCACAGGCCAAGTGGCTTGGGCTCGACAGCGAAGACGCGCTGAAAGGCAAGGGCGTCAGCGCGTGCGCGACGTGCGACGGCTTCTTCTATCGCGGCAAGAAGGTTGCGGTGATCGGCGGTGGAAACACTGCGGTCGAGGAAGCGCTGTACCTCACCAACCATTCGCCCGACGTGACGCTAATCCATCGTCGCGATTCATTCCGCGCCGAGAAGATTCTTCAGGAGCGGCTGTTCGCGCACAAGGGCATCACGGTCCTGTGGAACAAGGAAGTCGCCGAATTCGTCGACGGTGGCGGCACTGCCGGGCTCGTCGCGCTGGAACTGATCGACACCGTGACGGGCGAGCGGTCGCGTCTGGAGACCGAGGGCGGGTTCGTCGCGATCGGCCATCATCCGGCGACCGAATTGTTCCGCGGGCATTTGAAGCTGGATGCCGATCATTACATCTGGGTCGAGACGGGCTCGACACGCACCAGCGTGCCCGGGGTGTTCGCCTGCGGCGACGTTATGGACAAAGTGTACCGGCAGGCGGTCACGGCGGCTGGCACGGGCTGCATGGCGGCGCTGGACGCCGAGCGCTTCCTTGCCGAGGCCGAGTTCGAAATGGTGGCCGAGGCGGCGGAGTAAGGCTCTCCGCTCAGGCCGTTTTGGCCGGGCGGGACAGCGCCGCGACGATCTGCTGCTCCAGCCACTCCGCGTCGTGGGGGTGGGCGAAGCTGTGGCTGGCGGTCTCACAGACGTGGATCGACAGCGGCAGTTTGCTGGCGCGGGCGGCTTCGGCAAAGGCAAGCGCGGTGTTGTCGTGGCGCGCGAGGAGGATCGTGGTGCAACCACGCCATGCGGCAAGCGCGCCGAACAGCTCCATTGCGAGTGGGTTGGCAACCTTGGTTTGATTGCGAGCAATTTTCCTCAAGCCATTGAATAAGTATCGAAGATTTACGCCTCCGCGAGCCAGTCGGACCCACTCCCGCGGATTTTTGAGCTTGGTCGCATAGTGCGCGCGGATCGCCGCGGCAGGAGGAAGGGCGTCGTTCTGTTCGATCAGCCACGGATTGGCGAGGATCAGCGCATCGATCCCCGCTGACGCCCCGAATAGCGCGAGCGCGGTGGCCGCATCGCAATTGCCGAAGGCCACCAACCGTTCGACTCCGGTTGCCGCGCGGAAGGCGGTGGCGGCGCTGGCGATGTCGAGGCCCGAGGTGCGGAATCCGTTATTGTCGCCGGTCGAGTCGCCAATGCCGCGCCGGTCGAAGCGGAACACCGGCACCCCGCGCGCGGCGAGTCGCTGCGCGAGCAACGCCATGCCACGATGCGCGCCGATGCGGATTTCATTGCCACCCGATACAATGAGCAGCCCGGTCTCGCCCGTCGCGGTGTCGAGCGTGCCAACCAGCGTTTCGCCCGCGCACGCGAAGGCCGTTACCGTTCGCATGCGGCGATCCAGTCGGCGATGTCGTCGGCAAGCAACTGGGCGAGGGGCAAATCGTTACCTGGCTCCGCGCGTCGCCACAGCGGTGTGCCGGGAACATGGCGGTCGGCAGCCGCAGGATCGGTGTCGAGCCGGACAGTGCGTACTATGCCGCCGTCTTCGGATGTCCACGGGGTATAGCGCGAAAGGTCGGTCAGCAGTGCGGTGGAGATCAGGTTGCCGGCGATTTCGACCGGAGGGGCCGGCTGGTCGTCGGGTGCTTTCGGGTCGAAATACCAGTCCGTCTCCGCCAGCTTGATATGCGGCTGCGACGCCTGCTTGATCCGCTTCAGGTCGCGCAGCAGGCTGGGGCCGTTCTGCGGCGCGAAATGCCAGCGTCCGTCGAGCAAGGCCAGCTTGTCGAGCAGCGCACCACTGCGCAGTGCCACGCCATAACATCGACGATCGGCATTCCACGCGTCTTTGATCGCGCAATCGAATCCGTCGGCAATGTCGAGAATGCTGCAGCGTTCCAGCGGCAGCAGGCTCTCCCCCTGGCCGGGAAGATCGGGGAGCATCGCCGCCAACCCGCGCGCCGCCAATGCGCGGCAGATAGCACCCGCAAAGGCGCGCAGCCGATTGGCTTCCTCGAACAGCGGCAAGGCAATCGCGACGATTGGCCCGTTGTCAGGCCCGAAGCGCAGCATGGCCTCGCGGCCGCCGCTTGCCTGATACGAATCGATCAAGCGGCGCTCATCGGCTGGCTATCGCCGGATCTTGGCGGCGACGAACCGGACCAGTGCGCCGAAACTCTCCAGCATTTCGCCATCGACTTCGTCATCCTCGATCAGGATCCCGAGCCGCTCCTCGATTTCGGTCAACAGCCCGGCGACCGCCATCGAATCCAGCTCGGGCATTGCGCCGAACAGGGGCGTGTCGGCGTTCAGCGTTGCCGTGCGAGCCTCGCTCAGGCCCAGCACGTCGCGCAAGGTTGCGCGGAGCGTGGCGTCGATACGATCATAGTCTTCAGAAATCACTGCGCGCCCCAATTTGTGGGTTATGGTGCGTTGCGATAGTGACTGGGGGGCAAGATGCCAAGTGTGCCCCGCCGCCAGCCTCTTCACAGCCCGGCGGTGGCGGCTATCAAGGGGCATGATCGCGCTCGACCCCTTCCCATATCCAATCGATACGTTGCCGTTGCGGGGCAGCGCGGGCGACCCAGCGCTTGTCGACCGACAGGGAACTCTGGATTTCGCCGGGCTGGAGCGGCTTGTCGGTCAAGTCGCGGCGTGGCTGGCGGGTCAGGGATATGCGCCGGGAGCGCGCGTGGCGAGCTGGTTGCCCAAGACGCGGTTTGCCTGCGTGCTGCCGATGGCGGCCCCGCGCGCGGGGCTGGTGCATGTGCCGATCAACCCGATGCTCAAGCGCGCGCAGGTCGCGCATATTCTGGCGGATAGCGGCGCGGTCGCGCTGGTGACCCAGATCGGGCGGAGCGCGACACTGGAACAGGATGATATTTCAGAGAATTGCGAGGTTATTCTCGAAGAAAATGTAAGTCTCGATGCGGTACTATCGGCCAGCAACGGCGATCCGGACACACTGGCGGCGATCCTTTATACCTCGGGATCGACCGGGCGGCCGAAGGGCGTGATGCTTAGCCACGCCAATCTGTGGTTGGGCGCGATCAGCGTCGCGCAGTATCTGAAGCTGGCCCCTGCCGACCGCGTGCTCGGCGTGCTGCCGCTCAGTTTCGATTATGGACAGAACCAGCTCTTTTCGACCTGGGCGGCGGGTGCGAGCTACGTGCCGCTCGACTATCTGGTCGCCAAAGACGTCGTGAAGGCAGTCGATCGCTTTGCACCCACGACACTGGCAGGGGTTCCGCCTTTGTGGGTGCAATTGCTGGAGATTGAGTGGCCACAAAGCACGGCAAATCATTTGAAACGTTTGACGAATTCTGGCGGCGCGTTGACCGCTCCGCTCGTCCACGGGTTGCGCGCGCGCTTTCCGCAGGCGGACCTGTATCCAATGTACGGGCTGACCGAGGCGTTTCGCTCCACCTATTTATCGCCCGAATTGGTGGACGCGCATCCCGATTCGATCGGGCGGGCGATCCCTTTTGCCGAGATCATGGTCGTGCGGCCTGATGGCAGCCCGGCAGCCGCGGGGGAGCCGGGCGAGCTCGTCCATGCCGGGCCACTCGTCGCGCAAGGGTATTGGCACGATGCCCAGCGGACCGCCGAGCGCTTCCGTCCCGCACCGGCATGGGCGCAATCGGGCGGGCTGGCGGTCTGGTCGGGCGATACGGTGGTGCGCGATGAAGACGGCCTGCTTCGCTTTGTCGGACGCGAGGACGAGATGATCAAAAGCGCGGGCAACCGCATCAGCCCGACCGAAATCGAGGAAGCGGTGGTGGCGGGCGGCGAAACGGCGGAGGCGGTGGCGCTGGGCGTGCCGGATGCACGGCTTGGGCAGGCGATCGTCGTAGTCGCGCGTGGAGACGGCACGCACGAGGCCGCCCTGCGCGCGCGGCTGCGGCGCGATTTGCCGAGTTTCCAGCAGCCGACACGCTATGAATGGCGCGCCGAGCTGCCACGCAATGCGAATGGCAAACTCGACCGCGCGGCGCTGAAAGCGGAGATGACGTCATGAAGCCGATGGGCACGATTCCGCGGGATTTCCAGGTCAATCCGCTGCAGATTGGCGGACGGGATGCGGCGCATTGGGCTGCTGTCGCCGGAGACACGCCGCTGTTCGTGTACGACATGGCGGTGGTGCGGGACCGCATTGCGCGGTTTCGCGCGGCCTTTTCCTCGGTCGACCTGCATTATGCGATCAAGGCCAATCCCTTCGCCCCGCTGCTTGCCGCCATGGCACCGCTGGTCGATGGCCTCGATGTCGCCTCGGGAGGGGAGTTGGCGCTGGCGCTGGCGGTGAAGCCGGGCGCACGCATCAGCTTCGCAGGACCGGGCAAGCGTGATGACGAACTGGTATTCGCGATCCGCTCCGGCGTAACGATCAATCTCGAATCTGCGGGCGAAGCGGCGCGCGCGCTGGCGATTGGCGAACGGCACGGGCTTACGCCGCGACTCGCGATCCGGGTGAACCCGGAGCTCGAATTGCGGGGGTCGGGAATGCGGATGGGCGGGCGCGCCTCGCCTTTCGGTATCGACGCCGACCGCGCCGCCGCCGTGGCTAGGCACGTGATCGATGCCGGGGCGGACTGGCGGGGTTTCCACATCTTCGCCGGATCGCAGGCGCTCGATCCGCAGGCGATCATCGAAACGCAGGCCGAAACGCTGGCGCTGGCGGGTAGACTGGCCGACGCGGTGGGCGTGATGCCACCGCTGGTCAATCTCGGCGGCGGCTTTGGCATTCCCTATTTCCCGGGCGAAGTGCCGCTGGAGGTTGGGATCATCGGAAACGCCCTTGCCGAGGGGCTGGAAAACCGTGCGCCAGGCCTGAAAGACACCCGCTTCGCGATCGAACTGGGCCGCTGGCTGGTTGGCGAAGCGGGCGTGTATCTGACACGCGTTGTCGACCGTAAGGAGAGCCGAGGCGAGACCTTCCTCGTCACGGATGGCGGCATGAACCATCAATTGGCGGCCTCCGGCAATCTCGGGACGGTGGTAAAGCGCAATTATCCCGTCACCATCGCCACCGCCGCGCCAAATGCGCCGACCGAAACCGTCAGTGTCGTCGGCCCGCTATGCACCCCGCTTGACCGGTTGGCGGACCGCGTCACGCTGCCGGTCGCCGATGTCGGCGATCTGGTCGCAGTGTTCATGGCGGGCGCTTATGGACTGTCGGCCAGCCCGTTTGCGTTTCTTGGGCACACCCAGCCGCACGAGCTGCTGGTGGGCCAAAGCGAGCATTCCTAACGCAATTTTCACCTCTTTCGTCTCATAGCGGCACGATAGCCGTGAACCTGCCACCGCGACGTCAGACGTGACGTTATCGGCAGCACCTCGCGGCGGGAGGTTTGCATGGCGCGGTTTTACAGGTCTTTTCGAGGTTTGCTCGGTGTCGGCGTTGCTGCGTTGACGCTCGGCTCGTGTGCCAGCGGGGGGCGTCCCGAACTGCCCCAGGCGTCGTTCGTCGCCACGCAGGAGCAGCCGGGGGAAGAATATGTCATCGGCCCCCTCGACCAGCTCAGCATCTTCGTATGGCGCAACCCCGAACTGTCGGCAAAGGTCCAGGTGCGGCCCGATGGCCGGATCACTACGCCCCTGATCAGCGACATGCCGGCGGTCGGCAAGACGCCGCGGATGCTCGCCGACGATATGAAGATTGCGCTGGGCGAATATATCAAGGATCCGATCGTCTCGGTCATCGTCGAGAATTTCTCGGGTACGTTCAGCCAGCAAGTGCGGATCGTCGGCGCGACCGCGAAGCCCGCCTCGATCCCGTACCGCGCCAACATGACGCTGCTCGACGCGATGATCTCGGTCGGCGGTCTCAGCGAATATGCGGCGGGTAACCGCGCGAAGCTGGTCCGCTACAATCGCGAAACGGGCAAGCAGGTCGAATATAACATCAAGCTGTCGAGCTTGCTCAAGGATGGCGACAGCCGCGCCAACGTCCGGCTTGAGCCGGGGGATGTGATCATCATCCCGCAGAGCATGTTCTGAGCACGGACCGGCGGATGAACGGCTTGCTCGATGAAATACGGGTCGCGCTCCATACGATCTGGATGCGCCGGTGGATCGCGCTGGCGGTTGCCTGGGGCATCGCTGTGCTCGGCTGGGCGGTGGTCGCGCAAATCCCCAACAGCTATGAATCGCGCGCCCGCGTGTCGGTGCAGATGAACACGATCCTGCCCAACGCGGTCGGCATCACCCCTGCCGACCAGCAGAAGGACATGGACATGATCCGCCAGACGCTGACCAGTGCGGTCAGTCTGGAGAAGGTGGTACGCGGCACTGACCTTGCGAATACGGTGAAGACCGATCGCGACGTGGCCGATCGCGTCGCCGGCCTGGCCAAGGCGATCAAAATCACCGCGCAGCAGGACAATCTGTTCGAAATCGTCGCGACCGGCTCCAGCCCCAAGGTTACCCGGCAAGTCGTGCAGAAGCTGATCGACCTGTTTGTCGAACAGAATCTGTCGGGCGACCGTGACGAGACGAGCACGAGCCTCAAATTCCTCGATGCCCAGCTCGAGCAGCGCCAGAAGCAACTCGCCGATGCCGATGCAAAGCGCGCCGATTTCCAGAACCACTATCTCGGCAGCTTGCCGGGTAGCGGATCGCTGACCGATCGTATGGGGGCTGCCCGGACCGCGATGGCGCAAGTCGAGAGCGACCTTGCCGCTGCGCAATCCAGCCTGGCGGCGGTGAACGGCCAGATGGCGGGCGTTCCCGCCAGCGTCGCCGGGGCCGCAAGTGCGGCGGGTGTCGGCCCGGCGCGGGCGCGGCTCAATGCGATCCAGGGCCAGCTCGCCGATGTGCGCGCGCGGGGCTATACCGAAAACCATCCCGACGTGATCGCGCTGCGCAGCCAATTGGCCGCAGCGCAAGCGGCGGCGCGCGGCGAACCCGTATCGGCTGGGGCCGCGTCCGCCACCAATCCGGCGTATCTTTCGTTGCGGTCGATTCAGGCGGACAAGCAGGCCCAGGTTGCCGCGCTGAACGCACGCAGGGCGCAACTCCAGCGCGATCTCGATACGATCACCGCAAAGCTCGCCGGGGATCCCGGCGTCGCCGCGCAGCAATCCAAGATCGACAATGATTATCAGGTGCTGAAGGACGGCTATGCCAAGCTGCTGGCCGATCGCGAAGCGATCAAGCTGCGCGGACAAGCGCAAAGCCAGACCGATTCGATCAAGTTCAGCGTCATCGATCCGCCAACGGCACCACGCGTTCCGACTGCGCCGAACCGGCCCCTGCTGCTGACCGGCGTGCTGATCGCAGCGCTTGGCGGCGGCGTGGCGGCGGCGTTTGTGCTCGGGCAGTTGAAGACCACCTTCGCCACCGCCGCCCGGCTCGAAAAGGCAACCGGAATGCCCGTGCTCGGCTCGATTGGCGAGATGGTCACGGCGGCGCAGACGGCCGCGCGGCGGCGGATGTTGCTCTATTATGGCGGCGGTGTTGCCGGGCTTGGCGTGGCCTATGTGGCGCTGCTGGGCGTGGAAATGCTGCAGCGGGGGTTGGCGGCATGAGCGACCTGACGCCCCGCAAAGTTCGCCCGTCGCTGCTGGAACGCGCTGCTGCGACCTATGATTTCAAGGCGGATGCACGCGCGCCCTATGCTTTGCCAGCGGCCGATCATCCGATCCCGGCGATCGGTGCCGCAGAGCCGCGCGCCGATCTGCCCCCTGCGCAGCCAAAGCCCGCGCGACCGGTTGCGCCGCAGGGGCATCTTGCGGGTGCCGCCACGATCAACCGCGTCCTGTTGGCCGAGCGCGGCTTGCTCGTGCCCGGGGCCGCAGTCGGGGCGCTGGCGGAGGAGTTCCGCCTGGTAAAGCGGCAATTGCTGGCGACCGCGCGCAGCGTGAGCAAGAGCGATGCCGAGCTTTCGCGCCTGATGCTGGTCAGTTCGGCGCGGCCGAATGACGGTAAAACCTATTGCGCGGTCAACCTCGCGCTTTCGCTGGCGGCCGAGCGCGACCTCGAAGTGCTGCTGATCGATGCCGACTTCGCCAAGCCCGATGTGATGGCGCAATTCGGCCTCGCCGAACAGGCGGGGCTGCTGGATGCGCTCGCCGACCCGAGCATCGATGTCGAAGCCTGTGTCGTGCGGACGGATATTCCCCATCTGAGCTTGCTGCCGTGTGGCACGCGAACGCCCGCTGATACCGAACTCGTCGCCAGCGCGCGCACCGGAACGTTGATCACGCAACTGCTCACCGCCGATCCAAAACGCCTGCTGATCTTCGATTCTCCGCCCGTGCTCGCGGCATCGCCGGCAAGCGTGCTGGCGGCGCAGGTCGGGCAGATCATGCTCGTCGTCCGGGCCGACCGCACCAGCGAAAGCGATCTGCGCGAGGCTATAAACCTGCTCGATTCGTGCGAGCATATTCAGCTTCTGCTCAACGCCGTGGCGCTGACGCCCGGCGGACGCCGCTTTGGCGATTATTATGGATATGGCCAGGAAGAGGACGCCCTATGACGCGCCCGATCTCAACTTTGTCCCGTGCGCTCGGCGCAGGGATCATTGCCGTGCTTTCGACCGCACCCGCGCATGCGGAAGAGCGCAAGCGCTCGATCACGCCCTATATCGAAATCGGGCAAGTCGTAACCGCTGACCTCAAGAATGACGATGTGCTGACCTATTCGACGGTCGCCGCAGGGGTTGATGCGTCGGTCCAGACCCAGCGCACGCAACTCCAGGTGAGCTACCGCTACGAGCGGCGCTTTTCGTACAGCAAGAAGGTCGGCGACGACGATGTGCATAGCGGCCTGGCACGGGCGAGCGTGCGTGTCGCGCCCGGCGTGACGCTGGAGGGCGGTGCGATTGCCACGCGAGTCCGCTCCGACATTCGCGGTGCTGCTCCGGGGAATCTGGCCGGGAATGTCGACAATATCAGCCAGGTCTATTCGGCCTATGTCGGCCCGACCGTCGCCAGCCATGTCGGCCCGGTCGGTGTAGCGGCAAGCTATCGCTTCGGTTTCACCAAGGCGGAAGCGCCAGGGGCGACCGGCGTTGCCCCGGGCAGCCCGAAGCTCGACGTGTTCGACACCTCGCAGAGCCATGTCTTTAACGCGAGCGCTGGCGTGAAGGCGGGGGCGGTGCTGCCGGTCGGCGTCAATGTTTCGGCGGGCTATGAGCGCGATACCGCAGGGCAGCTCGACCAGAAATATGAAAGCAAGGTGGCGCGGGGCGATCTCGTCCTGCCGGTTCTGCCCACGCTCGCGGTGACGGGCGGGGCAGGCTATGAAAAGATCACGGTCAGCCAGCAGGATCCTTTGCGGGATGCGAATGGGGTGCCGGTCACCGACAGCCGCGGCCGCTTCCAGACCGATCCCGCATCGCCGACACGCATCGCCTATCAGACCGACGGATTGATCTATGATGCTGGCGTCATCTGGCGGCCAAGCCCGCGCACCACGCTGCAGGCGCGGGCCGGACGGCGCTATGGCGGGATGACCTATACCGGCTCGTTCAGCTATGCCGCTTCGCAGGCGATCGGCATCCAGATCGGCGTGTACGACAGCGTGGACACGTTCGGACGGCAATTGCGCGAGGGAATCTCCAACTTGCCGACCAGCTTCATCGATCAACGCGACGCCTTTGCGCAGCAATTCAGCGGCTGCACCTTTGGCACGAGCAGCGCCGCGGCGGGCGGATGCCTGAATGGCGTGTTCCAGTCGATCTCGACTGCGGCCTATCGGGCGCGCGGTGTCGATGCGGTCATTGCGGCCAAGCGTGGACCGCTCAGCTTCGGGGTTGGCGCGGGCTATGCCCAGCGGCGCTTTTACGCGCCTAGCGGCACCGGCTTCAGCATCGACGGCGTAACCGACGACAGCTATTACGCCCAGGCCTATGTGAGTGCCCCGATCAATCGCAATTCGGGTGTGAGCGGCAATATCTTCGCCAATTATTACGAAAGCGGTATCTCGGCGGCTCCAGGTGTCTTCAGCACCGGGGCGACCGCTTTATACTATCACAACTTCGGTCGTATCGCGACCACCGCGTCGGCTGGCCTCTATTCCTTCAATCAAAAAGGGACGGAAGACCAATTGTCGGCGCAGGGACAAGTTGGGATGCGGTATCAATTCTGAAACGCATCGGCGGCTATGCCGATTGCGAGGACGACATTATGTACGACGATCATTATGGTTTGACCGGCCGCCCGTTTCAGTTGACGCCTGACCCGCGTTTCTGGTTCGATACGGCCACGCATCGCAAGGCGATGGCGTATCTGGGCTATGGTCTTGCCCAGGGCGAGGGGTTCATCGTCATCACCGGCGATGTCGGCGCGGGCAAGACCACGCTTGTCGGCCATTTGATGGATACGATCGATCCAACGCGGCTACACGTCATCAAGATCGTTTCGACGCAGATCGAAGCCGATGATTTGTTGCGGATGGTCGCAACCGGGCTCGAGGTTGACAGCACGGGGCTGACCAAGGCGCAATTGCTGGTGGCGATCGAGCGCGGGCTGCATGCGACCGCACGCGCCGGGCGACGCACCTTGCTGATCGTGGACGAAGCGCAGGCGCTCCCGGTGTCGAGCCTCGAAGAATTGCGCATGCTCTCGAATTTCCAGACCGGCGGGCACGCGCTGCTGCAGATCTTCCTGCTGGGGCAACCCGAATTTCGCGAGCGGCTGCATGGGTCTGACCGGCTTGAGCAATTGCGCCAGCGCGTGATCGCGATGCACCATCTCGATCCGATGGAGCCCGAAGAGGTCGAGCCCTATATGCGCCATCGTCTGTCGGTGGTCGGCTGGCAGGGACGCCCGCATTTTACGCCCGATGCGTTTGCCGCGCTCTATAGCGGTTCGGATGGCGTACCGCGCCGCCTGAACCAATTGGCCGGACGCGTAATGCTGTACGGCGCGATCGAACAGCTCGATACGATCGATGCGCACGCGGTGGCGGCAGTGGTGGCGGATATCGCAGGCGACATGCCGGGGGTGAAGCCGATCGTTGTGCCGGAGCCGCCTGCGGCTGCGCCGGTGGCTCCGGTGATTGAGATGCCCGCGCCGGAGGAGCCCACCCCGGAGATGCCCGCGCCGGAGGAGCCCACCCCGGAGGTGCCCGCGCCGGAGGAGCCCGTTGCCAGCCCCCCGCCGCTGGATGAGCCCGTTCCCGAGGCACGCCCGCTTCCGATCTTAAACGCCCAACCCACAGCGGATCCGCGCCCGATCCGTGCACTGCGAGAGGAGGCGGCGGAGGTCGCCGCACCGCAACCGGCCGCTGTTGCACCGGAGCCGGTGGTTGCAGACGCACCCGAGCCTGCGCTCCCCACCGATGCCGATCTTGTGGCCCGCGTCGCGATGCTTGAGGCGCGGGTTGATGAGCAGGATGTCGCGCTTCGCCGCGTTCTCAAGCTGTTGGTCGACTGGGCCGAGGGAGAGCATATGCCTGCCCCACATCTCCACACGTCGAGGGACTGAGCCAATGCGTCATGCCCTTTCGGTCGATGTCGAAGACTGGTTCCAGGTCGGAGCCTTTGAAGCCGTGATTGACCGTGCCGACTGGGATACGCTCCTTCCGCGCGTTGAGGGCAATACCGACGCGGTCCTCGCACTGTTTGCCGAGAGTGGGGTGAAGGCGACCTTTTTTACGCTGGGTTGGGTCGCCGCCCGCTATCCCGGGCTGATCCGCCGGATCGTCGATGCAGGTCATGAACTGGCGAGTCACGGTTGGGCGCACGACCGCGTGTTCACGATGGATGCCGCGAAATTTCGCGCCGATCTCGCCCGCGCGCGGGGCACGCTGGAAGATGCGGGTGGCGTTGCTGTCACCGGGTATCGGGCACCGAGCTTTTCCATTGATGCGCGTACGCCGTGGGCGCACTGTGTCCTGGCGGAGGAGGGCTATGCCTATTCCTCCAGCGTCGCTCCGTTGCGGCACGATCACTATGGCTGGCCGGAAGCCCCGCGTTACGCTTTTCGGCCCCTCGCCGATGCGGATCTGGTGGAACTTCCGGTGACCGTCGCCCAGTTTGGTAACCGTCGGACGGCGACCGGCGGTGGCTTCTTCCGCCTGCTGCCCGCAGCACTGACCGACCTTGCGGTGCGCCAGGTTACGGCGGCGGGGCAGCCGGCGATCTTCTACTTTCATCCGTGGGAAATCGACCCCGGCCAGCCGCGCGTCGCCAATGCTCCTTTGCGGTCCAAACTGCGTCATTACAGCCGCCTTGGGGCGATGGCTGGAAAGATACGCGGGCTGATTGCTCGGCATGACTGGGGGCGGATGGACGCCATCGTCCGCGATTTGCCCTCGGTCCACCCCCTTGGGGTGGCGGCATGACGATCCAGCCCCTGTCCCCGTTGCTCGCGCTACGATCCGTCGATTTGCAGGATGCCGACGACCGTCAGCGCGTCGACAGCTATGTGCGGAGCCATCCGCAGGGAACGCCCTTCCATCTGCCCGCGTGGAGCGTGGCAGTCGCGCAAGGGTGCGGCCAGATCAGCCATACCTTGGTTGCCGAGCGCGCCGACGGATCAATCGCGGGTCTGCTGCCGCTAACCGAAGTGCGCTCGCGGTTGTTCGGCAAGGCACTGGTGTCCAACGGGTTCGCGGTTGGCGGCGGTATCCTGGCGGATAACCCTGCGGCGGTAGCGGCGCTGGCCGATGCCGGATGGTCGCTGGCGCAGCGGTTGCACTGTCCCACTCTCGAATTGCGCGGTGGGGCAATGCCCGAGGGGCCGTGGGATTTCGACGATCACAGCTATCTCGGTTTCGTGCGACCGCTGGCGGAGAGCGACGCGGCCGAACTCGCCGCCATTCCGCGCAAGCAACGCGCCGAGGTGCGCAAGGCGCTTGAGAACGACCTTGACGTCGCGGTCGGGCGCGAGGCGGGCGACCTGCGCGCGCACTACGCGGTCTATGCGGAATCGGTCCGCAATCTGGGAACGCCGGTTTTCCCGGCGCGGCTGTTCCGCTCAGTATTGGACCAGTTCGGAGATGCCGCCGACATCGTTACAATCCGGTCCGAAGGGCGCGCGGTGGCAAGCGTCCTCAGCCTCTATTTCAATGGAACGGTCTATCCCTATTGGGGTGGTGGCACCCACGCGGCGCGGGGTTTGCGCGCGAACGACCGAATGTATTTCGCGCTTATGGCCCATGCCCGCGCGCGCGGGTGCATGCATTTCGACTTTGGGCGCTCCAAGGTCGGGACCGGCCCGGCCGCGTATAAAAAGAACTGGGGTTTCGACGGCGTCCCATTGCTGTATGGTAAACGCGCGGTGACCGGGGAGCCATCGCGCGACATCAATCCTTTGAACCCGCGCTACGCCCAAAAGGTCGCGATGTGGAAAAAGCTGCCATTGGTGGTCGCTAACCTGCTTGGACCGCACATCTCCAAAGGCCTTGGTTAATGGGTGACATTCTCTTCCTCGGGCATCGCGTGCCGTATCCGCCCGACCGGGGGGACAAGATCCGTGGCTTTCACATCCTGAAGCATCTGGCGGCGCGCAAGCGCGTGCATCTGATCGCCTTTGCCGACGACACGCGGGACATGAAGCGCAAGAGCGGCCTGTCGAAGCTGACGGGCAATCGCTCGATCATCTGGCGCTCGAAATCGCGGCTAACGTCCGCATTCCAGGCGTTGTTGGCGCGCAAGCCGGTTTCGCTGACCGCGTTTGACAACGCCTCGTTGCGCGCCGCGGTCGACAATCTGCTGTCGCGGCATTCGATTGACACGATCTACGTTTTTTCGAGCCAAATGGCGCAGTATCTTCCAGCACGGCCGCGGCAGAAGGTGGTCATGGATTTTGTCGACATGGATTCGGCGAAGTTCGATGCCTATGCCAAGGGTTCGGGCGGAATCACGCGCTGGTTCATGAAGCGCGAAGCGCGGCTGCTCTTCCAGCATGAGCGTGCGGTCGCGCAGCGTGCGGATGCCAGTCTGTTCGTCAGCGAGGCCGAAGCGCAACTGTTCCGCGACCGGACGGGAGCCGAGCGCGTCCATGTCGTGGAGAACGGCATCGACACCGAATTTTTCGATCCGACCGCGCAGTTCAAGCGGATCGACACGACCGATGCGCTGATCGTGTTTACCGGGCAAATGGACTATCGCCCCAACATCGAAGCCGTCACCTGGTTTGTAGAGACGATCCTGCCGCACATTCGCGTGCGGTTTCCGCATGCCCGCTTTGCCATTGTCGGACGCGCACCGACCGATGCGGTCAAGGCGTTGGCCAAGCAGCCGGGGGTGATCGTGACCGGGGAAGTGGCCGACGTGCGCGGTTGGATCGCCGCCGCCTCGGTCGTCGTCGCGCCGCTGAAGCTCGCGCGCGGCATCCAGAACAAAGTGCTGGAAGCGATGGCGATGGCACGTCCGGTCGTGGCCTCCAGAGCGGCAGCGGAAGGGATCGATCATGCCGGAACGATCCACATTGGCGAAACCGTCGGCGAGATTGCCGAGGAAGTCATCGCCATCTTGAACGATCCTGTGCGGGGTGCGGAGATCGGTCGCGACGCGCGGGCGCAGGTGCAGGCGCGCTATAGCTGGGAGGCGCGGCTGGCGCCGCTCGATGCGATCCTGGGGATCAGCGTGAAGGCATCCCCGCGCCGCAGCGCGGCCTGAACGCATGACGCTGCCGCTTGGGATACGTGTCCAGCCGGGACTGCTGGCCGGTGATGGATATGCAGCGCCGGGGCAGGTGTGGCGGCGGCAAACGGCGCTGCTCGGTATCGTCAGTGTCGCGATCCTCTTGCTGTTCGGCAGCGATGTCCGCGCGCTCGCGACGCTGTGGTGGACCAGCACCACCTTCGGGCATTGTCTGTTCATTGCGCCTGTAGTGGCATGGCTTGTTTGGCAACGCCGCGCCGGGCTGGCCGAGCTCACCCCCGTCGCCTGGGCACCGGGCTTGGCGCTGGTCGCGCTGGGCGGCTTTGGGTGGCTGCTGGGCGATGCCGGCGGCGTGGCGCTTGCCCGGCATCTCGGCATTGTGCTGATGTTGCAGGGCGCGGTGGTGACCTTGCTTGGGCCCAATGTCGCGCGCGCGCTGCTGTTTCCGCTGGCTTATGCGCTGTTCCTGGTGCCGTTTGGCGAAGGGCTGGAGGGGCCGCTTCAAACCGCGACGGTCGCCATCACGATGCCGCTGCTGCATCTGTTCGGCGTGCCCGCTGAGGTCGATGGCGTGCTGATCACCATCCCCAATGGCTATTTCGAAGTGGCCGAGGCGTGCTCCGGCGCGAAGTTCGTGATCGCGATGATCGCGTATGGCGTCCTCGTCGCCAATGTCTGTTTCGTGTCCTGGAGCAGGCGCGCGGTCTTCATGGTGGTGGCGCTGGTGGTGCCGGTGTTGGCGAACGGCGTCCGGGCGTTCGGGACGATCTATGCCGCCTATCTCACCTCGGTCGAGCGCGCGACCGGGTTTGACCATATCGTCTATGGCTGGCTGTTCTTCGCGGTGGTGATGGCAGCGGTGCTGGCGCTCGGCTGGCGCTGGTTTGACCGTGCGCCCGATGCCCCGCTGTTCGACCCGGCCGCGCTGCAAAGGGTGCCGCGCTACCGCCTGGATGCGCCATTGGCAGCGGTGCTGGTGCTGGCGCTGGCCGCGCTGTTCCCGGCCTGGTCGGCGGCGATTGCCGGGCGCGCGCAGACGCTGCCTGAGCGGATTGCCCTGCCTGAGGTCCCGGGCTGGCACCGCGTCGCGCTGAGCGCGCGTGCGCCGTGGGCACCCAATTATCCGGGTGCAGACCATTTTCTGTTCGGTCGCTACGGCAATGCGAAGGGCGATCAGGTCGATCTGGCGATCGCCGTTTATGGCAGTCAGCATGAGGGCAAAGAGGTGGTCGCGTTCGGCGTGGGCGCGCTGCGGGAGGATGATGTGTGGGTGCGCGTGGCCGATCTTCCCGATCTGGCGCGCGGATCGGCGATGCGTATCACCGCGCCGGGGCCGGTCGAGCGGCAAGTGGTCACCTGGTATCGCGTTGGGGATACGCTGACCTACAAGGGGCCCGTGGTGAAGCTGGAAACACTGAAGGCCAAGATGCTCGGTGGCCCGCAGCGCGCGGTCGCGGTGCATATCTCCGCTGAGGCGGTGCCGGGGCATGATCCGCGCGCGGCGATGGCAGGGTTTGTCGCGGCGCTGGGGCCGATCGAGCGGCTGGCCGATCGCAGCGCGGGAATGATCAACTGATGTGCGGGATTGCTGGTCTCTATTATCCCGCGACGCCAAAGCCGGTCGATCCCGCGCGGATCGCGGCGATGGCGGCTGCGCAGGCGCATCGCGGGCCCGACGGATCGGGCGTGTGGACCGCGCCTGGGGTGGGGCTGGGCCATCGGCGCTTGTCGATCATCGATGTCGCGGGATCGCCGCAGCCAATGGCGAGCGCCGATGGCGCGCTGACCGTCACATATAATGGCGAGATCTATAATTTCGCGGCCCTGCGCGCGGAGTTGCAGGCGCTGGGGGCGGTGTTCGTAACCGCGGGCGATACCGAGGTGCTGCTCCACGGCTGGGCGGCCTGGGGCCCGGCGCTGCTCGATCGGCTGAACGGGATGTTCGCCTTCGCGCTGCACGATGCGCGGCGGCAATGCCTGTTTCTCGCGCGCGACCGGCTCGGCGTGAAGCCGCTGCATTATGTCGAGCTGTCTGATGGCGGGCTCGCTTTTGCGTCTGAATTGAAGGGCCTGCTCGCGCATCCGCTGTTGCGGCGCGCGCCCGATCTTCGCGCGGTCGAGGATTATCTGGCGTTTGGCTATGTGCCCGACGACACCTGCCTCGTCGCGGGCGTGAAGAAGCTGCCCGCCGGGCACAGCTTGCTGATCGAGCGCGGCAAACCGGTGCCTGCGCCGTCGCGCTGGTGGGATGTGGACTTCTCCCGCCGCGCGACGGGATCGGCGAAGGCGCTTGAGGAAGAGTTGGTCGCGCTGCTGCGCGACGCGGTTACCTCGCGCATGGTGTCGGATGTGCCGCTGGGCGCGTTCCTGTCGGGCGGAGTCGATAGCTCGGCGGTGGTGGCGCTGATGGCGGAGGCGTCGCGCGGCGCGGTGCGCACTTGCACGATCGGGTTTGACGAGAACAGCCTCGACGAGCGCCGCTATGCCGATGTGATCGCCGAGCGTTTTGCCACACAACACCGCGAGCGCGTGGTCGCAGCGGACGATTTCTCGCTGATCGATACGCTGGTCCATGCCTTTGACGAACCCTTTGCCGATGCGTCAGCGCTGGCGACGTACCGGGTGTGCGAACTGGCGCGCGAGGATGTGACGGTGGCTTTGTCGGGAGACGGGGCCGACGAAGCCTTTGCCGGATACCGCCGCTACAAGTTCCAGGCAGCCGAGGAGCGCGTGCGCGCGATGGTGCCGGCGTCGATCCGCTCGAACCTGTTCGGCACGCTGGGGCGCTGGTATCCCAAGGCCGATTGGGCACCGCGCCCGCTCCGCGCCAAGACGACGCTGCTTGCGCTCGCCGAGGATGGCGCGGAGGGCTATGCCCGTTCGGTCGGGGTGACCACGCCCGCTTTACGCGCGGCGCTGTTGACCGATCACGCGCGCACCGCGCTCGGCGGGCATCGCGCCGAGGATCGTTATGTCCGCTCAATGCGCGATGCCCCGGCGCGCGATGCGCTCGACCGCGCGCAATATGCCGATTTCCAGCATTGGTTGCCCGGTGACATTCTGACCAAGGCCGACCGCACCAGTATGGCAGTCGGGCTGGAGGCGCGCGAGCCGCTGCTCGACTATCGCCTGGTCGAGTTCGCCGCCAGGCTGCCCGCCGACATGCGGTTGCGTGGCGGGCAGGGGAAGTGGCTGCTCAAAAAGGCGATGGAACGCTATTTGCCGCGCGATATCCTGTATCGCCCGAAAATGGGCTTTGTCACGCCGATCAGCGCCTGGTTTCGCGATGCGCTAGCGGATGAGGCAGCGGCGCTCGCTACGTCGCGTGTACTGGTGGGGTCGGGCTGGTTCGATCCCGGCGTGATCGCCCGACTGGCGGCTGACCATCGTGCCGGGCGAGCAGAGCATGGGCGCACGCTCTGGCAATTGGTGATGCTGGACCGCGCGATGGCGCGGCTGTTCGGCTGAGCCCACCGCGCCGGTCAATCCTCCCCGGCACGGGGAGGGGGACCATGAGCATTTAGCGAATGGTGGTGGGGGCGTGCCACAAACACTCCGCCCGGCGGAGGCCCCCTCCACCCTTTTGCCGAAGGGGCAAAAGGGTCCCCCTCCCCGTGCCGGGGAGGATCCGAAGAGCGTCAGAACACCGCCATCGCCGCGTGGAGCGTCAACGCGATCAGCGCCAGGGACGCGCCGAGGAAGAGCAGGAAACGCACCGACACCTTGTTGACCTTTGCCTGCCACACGCTGTGGGCAATGCGCAGCGCCACATAGGCCCAGGCGATCCACGCATTGACCCCGTTGCCGGTACCCGTCAGCGCAATCACCCCGCAGACGGCGTAAAACAGCGTCGGCTGTTCCATCAGATGATTGTGATTGTGCGCCACCCACTGGATCTTGGGCGGCAGGCGGCCGTCGGCGTCGGCCGCCTTTGTGCCGACAAGTTTGGTGATGTCGACCCCTGATGCCCGCATCGCTGGGAGACGCGTGGCGAGCATCCATACCAGCATCACCAGCGTCCACGCGATGAGCACGACGACGGGCTTCAGGATCTCGCTATGCATTGGTCATCTTCCCCTATTTTATGGGACCGTGCCCGAAATAGTCCGGGCTCGCAATAATGGCGATGCGGCACGCCCTAAGGTCGCGGCAGTGCCGTACTCCAGCGCGAGAACAGTTCGGGCCAATCGAGACCCGGTGATCCTGCGGCCAGATGCAGCGCGCCGAAGCCATGTCCACCATGCTGGAACAGATGGGCCTCCACCGGCACCCGCTCGATCCGCGCACGGTCCAGCATCAGCAGCGATTGCGCGATCGGCACGACACCGTCATCCATCGCATGGGCGAGGAACAGCGGCGGTGCGCTGGAATCGAGGCGGTGCGCCGGATCGTAGCGATCGAGCAACGCGGCGGACGGCTTGGGCCCCAGCAGGCCGTTGACGGGGGCTGCCGGATCGAAGCCGGCGGTCTGGAACGATGTCACCGCATATATCAATCCGGCGAAATCGGGCCGGGCGGACACGTGGTCGGCGTGGTCGACAGGCGTATAGACGGGGTCGGCATGGCCGACGGCGAGCATTCCGGCGAGGTGCCCCCCGGCGGAGAAGCCGATCGTACCCAGCCGCGCCGGGTCGATGCCATAGCGTGTCGCATTGGCGCGGATCAGCCGCATCGCGCGCTGCGCATCCTGCAGCGGCACATCCTCGCGCTTGGCCCAGCCTTCCCCGGGCAAGCGATAGGCGAGCACGAACACGGTAATCCCGCGCGCATTGAGGACGCGCGCGACGTCGATGCCTTCATTGCTGACCGATACGAAGCCGTAGCCACCGCCAGGGATCGACAGAACCGCGCGCCCGTCCGGCCGTTCCGGGCGGAATACGCCAACCGTAGGCACGGCGATGCCGCGCAGCCACAATTCCTTGCCCTGATAGCCATCAAAGCTCGGGGCGGGGATGGGTAAAGTGGCGGGCGCACCCGGCGCCTTGCCGGACCACAGCGGAAAGGATTCGGCTGGCGGCCATGTCGGTGTGGCCGTCGAGTCCGCTGATTGCGCAAGGGCGACGCTGGGCATCCCCAGCGTCGCCCCAACGGCACCTGCCAATACCAACCGTCTGTCCAACATTGCCGCTCTCCTATGGATTCGCGGCGACGTTAGCGGGTTCAGTCGAAGCTCGCACCCCAGCGACGCTTGGTGCGGGTCTTCCACAGGCCGCGATGATAGGCGTCCGATGCCAGCAACGGCATGACCGAACCGGCTTCGGCGAACACCATCTGTTCGATGCCGGTGTTGACCTTGCCCCACGAGGCCGCTTCCTGCAGCGTCGAGGACGAGCAGGCACCGTCGCGCACGTCGGCGACGGTGATCTGCACGGCGTACTTGTGGACCTGCACGTCGTCATGGCCGAGGATTTCGGCGCACACCACGGTGTCCTGGATGAAGTTCTTGGGCACGCCGCCGCCGATCATCAGCAAGCCGGTGGTGCCGGCCTTGATCTTGATGTCGGTTAGTTCGCGGAAATCGGCGATCGCGTCGAGCACCATGTACGGCTTGCCCTCCTTGGCGCGGTCGACCTGATGCTTGACCAGACCGAAGCCAGCCGAGGAGTCGACGAACGCCGGGCAGAAGATCGGCACGTCATGCTCGTAAGCGAGCTTGACCAGGCTGTTGTCCTTCTTGCCGTTCTCAACGAGATATTTGCCCATCTCGCGGATGAACTCGCGGCTCGAATACGGGCGCGGTTCGAGGCTGTTGGCGATTTCGAGGATCGTGTGGTCGCAATCCTGGAGCTGCTCTTCGTCGATGTACGTGTCGTAGATACGGTCGATCAGCAGCGAACGCAGCGTGTCGTCATCCGGCACTTCGAGCGCCTGATAATGCTTGTGGCCAAGGCCTTCGAAGAAATCCATGTCGACGATCGACGCGCCCGTCGCGACCACGCCGTCGATCATGTTGTTGCGCAGCAGCTCAGCATAGAGATCCATGCAGCCACCCGCCGAGGTCGACCCGGCGATGACGAGGAAGATCGAGCAATCGGGATCGGCGAGCATCTGGTTGTAGATGTCGGTCGCGCGGCCGAGATCGCGGCTGGTGAAGCTCATCTTCTTCATCGCGTCGACGATCGGGCGCGCGTCGAACTTGGTGATGTCGATATGCTCGACGGTGGTCGAGAGCAGCTCGGCCTTGCGGTTGGTGTTGAGGACTTCGGTCATGATCTTCTCCAAATTCCCCTCCCGCTTGCGGGAGGGGTTAGGGGAGGGCCGACGGTCCGCATCCCCAATAGCAAAATGCCCTCCCCCGACCCCTCCCGCAGAGCGGGAGGGGAGGAGGTCAGGCGATAGTGATAGCGCTGTGTTACAGCGTGACGACGTTCGAGGCGACCTCTGGCATGTCCTCGCCGTAGAGCGAGACCATCGGTTCGTCGGCGACGATCACCGTCTCGTCCGATCCGAAGCCATTGAAGGCCGTGCGCATGGCCGAACCGTAAGCACCGAGCATCCCGATTTCGAGATAGTCGCCTGCCTTCACGTCTGCCGGCAGATAGAACGGGCCTGCCATATGGTCCATGTCGTCGCAGGTCGGGCCGTAGAAGCTGAACGCCATGTCCTTCGAGCGGCTTTCCGGCTCGCGCAGCAATTCGACCGGGAAACGCCAGCCGATGTGCGCGGCATCGAACAACGCGCCATAAGCCCCGTCGTTGATGTACAGCTCGTCACCACGGCGCTTTTCGACGCGCACCACGATCGAGCTATATTCGGCGCACAAGGCACGGCCGGGCTCGCACCATAGCTCGGACGAATAGCTGACCGGCAGCGATTCGAACGCACGGTGGATCGTCTCGAAATAGCGCTCGAGCGGGGGCGGCTCCATGCCCGGATAGGACGAGGGGAACCCGCCGCCGACATCGATCACGTCGACCGTCACCGCTGCATCGACGATGGCGGCGCGAACGCGCTCCATCGCATTGGCATAGGCTTCGGGCGTCATCGCCTGGCTGCCGACATGGAAGCAGATGCCAAGCGCATCCGCTGCCTGACGCGCGCGGAACAGCAGTTCCTTGGTCTCACCCGGTGCCGCACCGAATTTCGACGCGAGGCTCAGCTTGCTATGTTCCGACGACACGCGAAGGCGGACGCACAGCGTCAGGTCTTCGGCGTGATCGGTCGCTTCGACGATCTTCTCCAGCTCTTCCACGCTGTCGAGAGAAAACGTCTTCACGCCATAGTCGAAATAAGCCGAGCGGATCGCTTCGGGTGCCTTGACCGGGTGCATGAAGCACAGGGTCGCTTCCGGCAGCGTTTCCGCAACCAGACGCACTTCCGCGATCGACGCGACGTCGAAATGGGTGATGCCCGAATCCCACAGAATCTGCAGGAGAGCGGGAGACGGATTCGCCTTCACGGCATACATCGAACGACCCGGGAACTTCTCTGCGAAGAACCGGGCCGCACGCGATGCCGCATGCGGACGAACCAGCGTGACCGGCTGAACCGGCCGCTGCTTAGCGATGTCGATACCAGTGTTGGTAATCGAAGGGGTGGTCGCTAACCCCAGCGCGCGATGATGCTTGTGCAACTCAAGGGACCTCCAAGTGGCTTGCGCCTACGGTGAAAAAAGCTGCCTTGCGGTTGGAAGTCCCATGGGGCAGCGGATGGGCGAGATAGGGTCGCGTTTTTGCATTGTAAAGCGGTTTTGCGTCCACGGAGATAATTGGTGACAATTTTAAGACAGCCGACGCGGGCAGGGGTGCGCGATGCCGCCGCAAAAGTAGCTGCAGTGGTGCCGCCGACACCGCTTTTCGTAGTGGAAATTCATGGTGTTAGCGTCGCTTTCAAGGCCGAGTGCCTGCAGCCGATCGGCGCATTCAAACTGCGCGGGGCATGGCACCGATTGACGGCGATCGAACCCGCGGAGCGGGGAAAAGGCGTGGTGGCTTTCTCCTCGGGGAATCACGCGCAGGGAGTCGCGTGGGCGGCGCGGCGGCTTGCCATGCCCGCGACAATCGTGATGCCGGCTGACGCGCCCAAGGCCAAGCGCGAGGGGACGCTTGCGCTCGGCGCGGAGGTAGTGAGCTATGACCGCGCGACCGAGAGCCGCGAGAAGATCGCCGCACGCCTGGCCGAGGCGCGCGGCGCGGTACTGGTGCCGAGCTTCGACGATCCCTGGGTGATCGAGGGGCAAGGCAGCGCTGGGATCGAGGCGGCGGCGCAAATGGCGGTACGCGGTTTGGGAACGCCGAGTCGCGTGCTCGTGCCATGTGGTGGTGGCGGGTTGGCGGCGGGGCTTACGCTGGCCTTGCCCGAGGCGACGATCACGGTCGTGGAACCGGAAGGGTGGGACGACATGCGCCGCTCGCTGGAGGCGGGCTGGATCGAGCCCGTCGGCGAGTCACCACCGCCGACCGCGTGCGATGCGTTGCAAACGTTACGGGTCTCTATGCTGACCTTTGACGTCCTATCCCGCCGGGGGGCGACCGGGGTGGCGGTCAGCGAGGCCGAGATCCGCACAGCGCAGCGCTGGGCGGCGGAGAAGTTGCGGCTGGTGGTGGAACCGGGCGGCGCGGTCGGCCTGGCGGCGATCCTGGCGGGCAAGGTGCCGGTTGAGCCGGGACTTTTGGTGATCCTGTCGGGCGGGAATGTGGATCTGGCGGCTTATGGCGCGGTGCTGGCGGGCAAGGACTGAGAGCATCCGTTCGCCCTGAGCCTGTCGAAGGGGCCTGGCCAAACACGCAGCGCTGGTGGATGTCAGTGCTTCGACAAGCTCAGCACGAACGGAAAGAGAGGCGCTGTGACCGCTCTAGAAAACCTCGCACCCGCGCTCGCCATGCTCGCCGCGTTCGCCTGCCTCATCGGGGGCGTGGCGCTGATCGCCAAGGGGCAGAACCGACAAAAAGGCGTGCTGATGCTGGTAATGGCGGCGGTGCTGGTGGGCAACGTCGTGATCTGGACGCTGTAAGGCTGACCCCGCGCCGCCTGACACGGCAGCGCGGGGGGCGGATCACTTTATCGGCGAGTTGGGGTCGAGCCGCATATCGAGATATTTGTCCACGCTGCCCATCAGCTGCGGCATTTCATGCTCGAAGAAATGGTTCGCCTTGGGGATGGTGTCGTGGTGGATGGTGATGTGCTTCTGCGTGCGCAGCTTGTCGACCAGCTTCTGCGTCGCGAGCGGGGGCGAGACTTCGTCATTCTCGGCCTGGATAATGATGCCGCTCGCAGGACACGGCGCGAGGAAGGTGAAGTCGTACATGTTGGCAGGCGGCGCGACCGAGATGAAGCCGCGGATTTCCGGGCGGCGCATCAGCAATTGCATGCCGATCCACGCGCCGAAGCTAACGCCGGCGATCCAGGTGGTCGAGGCTTCGGGGTGGAAGCTCTGCACCCAATCGAGCGCGCTGGCGGCATCCGACAGCTCGCCGACGCCATTGTCGAAGGTGCCCTGGCTCTTGCCGACGCCACGGAAATTGAAGCGCAGCGTCGCGAAACCGCGGCGCTGGAAGGTCTTGTAGAGTTCCATCACGATATGGTTGTTCATCGTGCCGCCGGCTTGCGGATGCGGATGGAGGATCATCGCGACGGGCGCGCGCGGGCGAGGAGCTGGCGCGAAACGACCTTCGAGACGACCATCGGGGCCGGGAAAAATGACTTCTGGCATCGGACCTGCTGACGGCAAAGGAATAGGGCTCCGTGCCCAAGGCTTGGGCAGGATGGATTGCGCGCTATATAGGCTCGCACCCGCAACGCGCAATCATTGCCGAAGGTTGACATCATTTTGCCCGAATCCCCGATCCGCGAGCGGCTGTATCTCGATCATGCTGCGACCACGCCGATGCGCCCCGTCGCGATCGCGGCGGTGGAGGCGGGGATGCGAGCCTGGGCCAATCCGTCCTCGCCGCATGCCGAGGGCCGCGCGGCGCGGGCGAAGCTGGAACAGGCGCGCGCGGCGATTGCCGCCGCTTATGGCTGGCCGGGCGAGACGATCCTGACCAGCGGCGCGAGCGAGTCGGTGGCGATCGCGTTGTCGCGCAGCGGGGCGGAGCGACGGCTGATCTCGGCGGTCGAGCATGATGCGGTGATACGCGCCGGGCACGATGCGGGCGTTTTGCCGGTGGATACGCAGGGGCTGCTCGATCTCGATGCGCTGGTGGCGCTGCTGGCGGGGCCGCGCCCGATCGTGGCGGTGCAGTGGTGCAATAGCGAAACGGGCGTGCGGCAGCCGATCGCGGCGATTGCCGAGCTTACCCATGCGGCGGGCGGATTGCTGCTGGTCGATGCGGCGCAAATGCCCGCCGGGGCCGATCCAGAGGTGATCGAACGCGCCGATTTCATTGCCATTTCGGGGCATAAGCGCGGCGGGCCGGTGGGGATTGGCGCGTTGTTGGTGCGCGAGTTGGCGACGCTGACGCCGACGGGCGGGCAGGAACGCGGGTATCGCGCGGGGACCGAGAATCTGCCAGGAGCGCTCGGCTTCGCAGCCGCACTGGCCGAGCCCGAGGATGTGGTACGGCAGGTGCCGCTGCGCGCGCGGCTCGACGATGCGATTGCGCGCTCGGGTGGCGAGGTGGTCGCCACAGCCGCGCCGCGTCATCCCGCGATCGGGTCGTACCGGATGCCGGGGCTCGCCGCCGCGACACAGCTTATCCGCTTCGACATGGCGGGGATTGCGGTGTCGGCGGGCAGCGCGTGTTCGTCGGGCAGCATGAAGCCGAGCCATGTGCTGGGGGCGATGGGGTGGAGCGTGGAAGCTTCGCGCGAGGTGGTTCGCGTGAGTTTCGGGCGCGATACCGGCGCGGAGGATGTCGAGCGGTTCATCACCGAATGGCGCAATGTCGCGCGCTCTGCCCGCGCGTTTGCGGCATGATCTACCTCGATTATCAGGCGACCACGCCGCTCGCGCCCGAAGCGCTCGAGGCGATGTTGCCATGGCTGCGCGACCAGCATGCCAACCCGCATTCGGCGCATGCCGCCGGGCGCAAGGCCAAGGCGGTGGTGGAGCTGGCGCGCGATCAGGTGGCCGCGCTGCTGCCGCCGGGCGGGACGCTCGCTTTCACCAGCGGCGCGACCGAGGCGCTCAATTGGGCGATCAAGGGGCTGGGCGGCCCGGTGGTGACGCTGGCGAGCGAACATGCCGCCGTGCTCGATACGGTCGCGGCGCTGCGCTCGGGCGGACAGGAGGTGACGGTGCTGCCGGTCGGGGCGGACGGGCTGGTCGATCTCGATCAGGCGCGCGCGGCGATCGTGCCGGGGACGAAACTGGTAGCGGCGATGCTGGTCAATAACGAAATCGGCGTGATCCAGCCAATCGCCGCGCTGGCCGAAATCGCCCATGCCGCAGGCGCATTGCTGCTGTGCGACGCAGTGCAGGGCTATGGGCGGGTCGACATACCGGCGACATGCGATCTGGTCGCGGTGTCGGGGCACAAGATTTACGGGCCCAAGGGCATCGGGGCCTTGTGGGTGCGCGACGGGGTTGCGCCCGCGCCGTTATTGCATGGTGGCGGGCAGGAGGCCCTCGGTCGGTCCGGCACGCTGTCGCCCGCTTTATGCGCCGGGTTCGGGACGGCGGCGGCGCTGATGGCAGTGCGGCGCGACGCGGATGCGGCGCAGGTCGAGCGACTTTGGACGCTCGCCATCGAACGCTTCGGTCCCGGCTGGTCCATCAACGGTTCGAGCGACCAGCGCTATCGCGGCAACCTCAACGTCCGGCGCGATGGGCTCGACGTGGCACGGCTGATGTCCGCCTTACGCGACGTCGCTTTCTCGGCCGGCTCGGCCTGTGCCAGTGGATCGGGCCGGGCCAGCCATGTTCTTCGTGCGATCGGCCTCACCGAGAGGCAGGCCCGTTCGAGCGTTCGCCTGGGCTTCGGGCGCTATACCACGGAAGCCGAATTGACCGAGGCGATCGACCGCCTCATGCTTGCCGCCAATGCCCAAAGGATCGCCGCATGACCCATGTCCGCTTCATCGGCACCGACGGCACCATTCGCGAGGTTGACGCCGCGCCAGGCGCGCGCCTGCTCGAAGTCGCGCAAGCCGATGGCCAGCCGCTGGAGGGCACCTGCGAGGGGCAGATGGCCTGCTCGACCTGCCACGTCATCGTCGACGTCGGCGATTTCGACAAATTGCCAGCGCCGACCGAGGACGAGGAGGATATGCTCGATCTCGCCGCGGGTGCGACGCGCACCAGTCGGCTGGCGTGCCAGATTGTACTCAGGGCGGATCTCGACGGGTTGACGGTGCGCATTCCCGGCGAAGTGCGGAACATGCAGGGCCGTTGATCATTTGCCTGTGGTGCCACCTCGGCACGGTACAGGAGATGATCCCATGAAATTCGCAGCCCTGATCTCGGCCGGTCTGATCGCCGCTGCCGCCATGGCCCCCGCCAGCGCGAGCGCGCAGGTCGAGCGCCATCATGATCGCCGCGTCGAACGCACCGTTGTCCATACCGAGCGCAACCGTGACTGGCGTCCGCACACCCGCAAAGTGTGCCGCACGGTCTATCGTCATCACCAGCGCATGCGCACCTGCCGGACGGTGCGCCGCTAAGCGCCGGTTTCGACTTCGGTCGAGACAGGCTTGATCCTTTCGCCCGACCCCGCCATAGGCAGCGCGGGAGTCGGGCGGACGTGGTCGTCGCCAACCTGGTCAGATCCGGAAGGAAGCAGCCACAACGATTTCGCCGCGGGTCGTTCCGGCTCCCACCGCGCAGCGCGCATGTACGCAGCAAAGCTGCGCACAAGACGCGCCAGCGCGGCCGGCGGGCAAGGCCCGACCGACGACCCGGCTTTGCCGGGGCGGCTCCCTCCTTTTATGAGCGGTGCGCTTCTGGCTGCCCCCCTCCACCCTTCGCTGAATGCTCAGGGTCCCAGTTTTGGGTTGACCATGCCCCGCATGGTCAAGGGTCGTCCTGGGGGACGATCCGACCCAAAACTCCGTGCCGGGGAGGATTTTTATAGTGTCGGTGGAGGCTTTCGCATGGCCATGATGATCAAAACCTTGCTGGTCGCCGGACGCGACCGCCAGCGGCTGAGCGAAATCGTCCAGATCGCATCGCGCTTCGGCCTTGGCATCCTGCTCGCGCGCTTCGGCCTGGAGCGGGCCACTGCCGCTGAGGCGTTGACGGACGAACCGCAAACGCTGCCGCGACGCACCCGCCAGGCACTGGAAGAATTGGGGCCGACCTTCGTCAAGCTCGGGCAAATTCTGGCGACGCGCGGGGATTTGCTGACGCCCGAATGGGTGGCCGAGCTCGAACACCTCCACAGCAGCGCACCGACCCTGCCGTTCGAGACGCTGCGGCCCGCCGTCGAAGCCGTGCTGGGGCAAGCGCCGGAAACCGCGTTCGCCGTCTTCGACCCGCTGCCGCTCGCCGCTGCTTCGATGGCGCAAGTCCACCGGGCGAAACTGAGCGACGGGACGCAGGTGGTGCTCAAGATCCGCCGCCCCGATATCCGTCCGCGCATGGAGGCGGATTTGCGGTTGATCGCCGAACTGGCGGCGCTGGCGGAAACGAGCAGCGCCGAAGCGCGGCGTTTTCGTCCGCGCGAACTGGTGCGGCAATTGGCGCAAGCGGTGCTGGAGGAGCTCGATTTTACCAGCGAGGGGCGCAATGCCGATCGCCTGCGCGCCGATTTCGCGCAGGATCCGCGCGTCGTCATCCCCGAAATCCATTGGCAATGGACCTCCGAAACGCTGCTGGTGATGGATTTCATCGAGGGCGTGCCGCCGCGCGAAGCGGCGACCTTGCGGGCGGCCGGGCTCGAGCCTGCGGTGATCGCCGCGCTCGGCGCCGATGTCGTGCTCGACATGGTGATGATCAACGGGCGCTTTCACGGCGACCCGCATCCCGGCAATTTGCTGTGCCTGCCGGGCAACCGCATCGCTTTGCTCGATCTGGGGATGATCGGGCATGTGTCGCCACGGCGGCGCGAGGAAGTGATCGCGTTCGTGCAATCCCTGTCCTCGGCCGATCCCGAGCAATTGGCGGACGTATTCGGCGCGTGGAGTGCGGGCAGCGGTGTCGCGCAGGATCGCACGCAGGCAGCGGCCGAGCGGCTGATCGCGCGGCATGGCGGCGGGCCGATCAAACTGAGCGCGTTCGTGGCGGATTTGCTGCCGTTGCTGCGCGATGAAGGCATGACGATGCCGCCCGACCTGCTGCTGATGTTCAAGGCGCTGATGACGATCGACGGGGTGCTGCAGGCGATCGAACCCGATTTCGATTTGGCGAGCGCGATGCAGCGCGCGTCGCTGCGCATGGCGCGCGCGCGGCTTTCGCCCGACCATTGGGCACCGGTGCTGCAAGCGCTCGCATGGGAGCTGAGCAAGATCGGCGGGGATGCGCCGCGACTGGTGCGCGCGGTGATCCGGCGGCTGGAGCAGGAGCCGGTGGACGCGCCGCATGCCGATCCGTCTCGCGCGATTATGACCGGCGCGCGGTGGATTGCGGGGGCGATCCTGGCGGGTGCGGTGGTGCTTGCGGTTGCGATGGTGCTGGGCTGAGGGGCCGTTCGACGAAATGGCTTTGCAGGGGTGTTTCAGATGCAGGAAGCGTTGGTCGCCCGCTTATGAGTAATAGCAGACTTGGCTGCGGTAGGTTACGCTTGGGTCATGAAGACGCTCGTTCTCGTATGTTTCCTTCTCGCTGGATGCGAGGCCGCTCGCGCCCCTGTTCCAACAAACCCGTTCAGTGAGACTGAAGCACGTTCAGCAAAAGAGCCTAAGCCGAGTGTTCGCCTTGTGAATGAAGTCGAGGAGCGAGTTCGGCAACTGCCTTGCGTTGGGGACTTAAGCGACTGGAATCGTGACTACAGGTATGATCTTCGCGGTTCAAAGATCGACACGACGATGGTTTTCTTTGTCCTCATTGAGGGTGATGACAAATCGAAGAGGAAAATCAGCCAGCCCCACGATTCCTATGATGTGCCCTCAGGAAAATACCGTTTGGTGGCAGGAGTTTTCGACACGACAGCGAAGACAGTTAAGGTCGAGGAATGTGGTGAACTCGTTGAGGGACCGACAACATAAACTCTGCTATCGGGCGAAAAAGCAGCACATCCGTTGTCGCCCACTTCCGGGCATTCGCTATTCCATGCAACTTCCCCGAAAGCAGACGTGGAGCAATGGATGACGAGGCGCGAGATCGTTCGGATGGCGGGTGCAATGGTCGCTGTCGCTGCGCTGGCTAATGGGTGTTCGCAGGGGCAAGCGCCCTTCAGAACGGTCCAGCTTTGCCTCGCTAGCCCGCAGGAGGTCCCTGCTTTCGTCAACGTCATGAACGCCATCGCTCAACAGCATCAGATGGAGTTCACGGATCGAAGTGGTCAAACCGAGGCTGAGCTACGCTCAATCAAGAACAAATACGTGCAGATTGCGCATCCACATGTGAACATCGGCGCGGACCGGAACGGAGACTTCAGCTTTGGGGCGGGTAACTTAGGCCTGCCTACGCGGCAGATGGCGATCGGGTTCAACGGTCATGATACGGCGGCAGCGCGAGAATTCGCGAACGCTGCGGTGGCTGAGCTATCGAAACGGTGGCGGATCATCGAAGTGCCCCAGGACCGTGGCGCTCTTCCGCTTCCAAATTGTGGGTAGGATTCGATTAACGTCCGCTTGTCGCCCCGTCACACGGAAAGCCGTCAGTCCGCTCTCCACCACAAGCAGACATGGCTGTCCCACAGCGATGCGATCTGACAAAGTCGTGGCGGTTCTTTCAGGGCGTTCACGACTGACCTTCCGCGCATGGCGCGCGCGCAGGCCGGGCGTGGGGGCAGCCCTTGGGGCACCTGACACAAAACCCGCATCTCCAGCCCGCACCCATCGCCCAACCAACCCTTCGACAATTCCCGCCGCTGCCCCTAGATAGGGCAGCAATGTCCGACTCCCTGTATCCCGCTGACGAGACCCCCGGCTTCGACCTGGGCGAACCGCCTGCTCCGGCGAAGAGCGATGCGTACCGCGTGCTTGCGCGCAAATATCGGCCGCAGACCTTTGCCGAGCTGATCGGCCAGGATGCGATGGTCACCACGCTCGGCAATGCGATCCGGCGTGGGCGGCTGGCGCATGCGTTTTTGCTGACCGGCGTGCGCGGGGTCGGCAAGACCTCGACCGCGCGTTTGCTCGCCAAGGCGCTCAACTGCATCGGGCCGGACGGGCAGGGTGGTCCGACGATCAACCCGTGCGGCGTGTGCGAGCCGTGCGTCGGCATTGCCGAGGGGCGGCATATCGACGTGATCGAGATGGACGCCGCCAGCCATACCGGCGTCGACGACATGCGTGCGGTGATCGATGCCTCGCGGATGACGGCGTTCGTCGCGCGCTACAAGATCTACATCATCGACGAAGTCCATATGCTGTCGAAGAACGCGTTCAACGCGCTGCTGAAGACGCTGGAGGAACCGGCCGAGGGCGTGAAGTTCGTGCTGGCGACGACCGAGGTGAACAAGGTGCCGGTGACGGTGCTGTCGCGCTGCCAGCGCTTCGATTTGCGGCGCATTCCGGCGGATTTGCTGGCCGAACATTTCGCGCGCGTGGTCGCGGCCGAGGGTGTCGAGGCCGAGCCCGAGGCGCTGGGGCTGATCGCGCGCGCGGCGGAAGGGTCTGCGCGCGACGGGCTGTCGATCCTCGACCAGGCGATCGCCCATGCCGATATGGATGGCGGCGCGGTGAGCGCGGGCGCGGTGCGCGATATGCTGGGGCTCTCCGATCGTGGCGCGATCCGCGATTTGATGACGCTGTTGCTTTCGGGCGACGGGATCGGCGCGCTGGCGGCGCTGCGGCGGCAATATGACCTTGGGGTCGATCCGCTTGGCGTGCTGCGCGGGCTGCTGGAGACCGTTCACGCCACCACCCTGGTCAAGCTCGGCGCGGCGCAGGAAGCCGGGCAAGCGACCGAGGAGCGCGAGGCGTTGCTGGGCTGGGCGTCGTCGCTGTCCTTCGCCGCATTGCACCGGCTGTGGCAGTTGCTGCTCAAGGGCCATGACGAAGTCGCACGCGCGGCGATGCCGATCGAGGCGTGCGAAATGGCGCTGCTGCGGCTGGTCCATGCCTCGACCTTGCCCGATCCGGGCGACCTGGCGCGCATGATCAGCAATGGCGTGCCGCTTGGCACCCCGTCGCCGGCCCCTGCAGCACCGGCGGCGCTTCCGGCGGCTGCTCCCGAAGCGGTGGTGACCGATCAGGACATGCCCCGCTCGATCAGCCAGATCGTTGCTTTGCTGGAGGGCGCGGGCGAGCTCGCTCTGGCGTCGCGCGTGGTGCACCACGCCAGCATCGTCAGCCTCGATGGCAGCGATCTTGTGTTGAGCTCGGCGCGACCGATTTCCCCCGATCTGGTCGCTGAATTGGCGCTCACGCTGAAGCGCGTTACCGGGCGCGGCTGGAAAGTGACGACCGCGCCGACGCCAGGCGCGCCGACGGTGCGCGAGGCCGAGGCGGCCCAGCGCGAGGCGTTCAAGGCCGAAATTCTGGCGGTGCCGGTGATCGCCGCCGCGCTGGAGGCGTTTCCCGACGCCGAAGTTCCCGAAACCGAAATCGACCGCCTGCTGGCGGCGAAACGGAGTGTAACCGCATGAAAAGCATCGAAGACATCATGGCCATGGCGCAAAACGTCCAGGCCGAACTGACCAAGGCGCAGGACGGGCTCGACAAGATCGAGGTCGAGGGCGTCGCGGGCGGTGGTTTGGTCAAGGTGCGCGCCTCGGCCAAGGGGCGGATCATCGGCATCGACATCGACGAATCGTTGTTGCAACCGAGCGAAAAGCAAATCGTCGAGGATCTCGTCGTCGCCGCGTTCAACGACGCCAAGGCCAAGGCCGATGCAGCGTCGGGTGCCGAAATGGCCAAGATGACCAGCGGCATCCCGCTGCCGCCGGGGTTCAAGCTGCCGTTCTGATCGCGGTGCGATAACGGAACGATCGCCCGTGCAACCCGTTCAACCCTGCAGATAAAAGCAGGAGGATAGCATGAGCGAGCAAGTAACCGAGACGCCCCATACCACTGTGATCGAACGTCGCAGCGGCGGCGGGGCCGCGATCTTCATCGGCATTGTTCTGTTGATCGCGGTCGCGGTCGGTGCCTTCTATCTCTTCAACAAGAGCCAGAACGACAACGCCCGTACCGATGCGATTGCGGGCGCTGCCAAGGACGTCGGCGACAGCGCGAAGAAGGTCGGCGACAGCGCCTCCAAGGCAGCCGACGACGCGACCAAATAAGGCCTAGCGCAGGCAGCGATCCAGCCCGTCGTTGCGGACGACGCCCACCCGGCGGGTGATGGCGTTGCCGTGGCGGCGGGTAAAGCCACGGGGCGCGATCGCGGCGCGTTTCTTGGGCAGCGGCAGGACGGCGGCGATGCGGCCCGCTTCGTCAGGCGTCAAATGCGACGCGTCATGGCCGAAATACCGCCGTGACGCTGCGTCGACGCCATAGGTGCCAATGCCGGTCTCGGCGACGTTCAGATACACTTCCATGATGCGGCGCTTGCCCCAGATGTTCTCGATCAGGACGGTGAAATACGCCTCCAGCGCCTTGCGGGCATAGCCGCCGCCCTGGATCAGGAAGACGTTCTTGGCAGTCTGCTGGCTGATCGTCGATCCACCGCGAATGCGCCCGCCGCGGGCATTGCGGGCATAGGCCGTTTCGATCGCCTGCAGATCAAACCCATTGTGCAAACAGAAGCGCGAATCTTCGCCCGCAATCGCGGCACGCGCCATATTGGGGTCGATCTGGGACAGCGGACGCCAGGATTTGTCGATGCCGTGGCCACCCAGCGCATCGCCAACCATCGTCAGCGTAATCGGTGGCGGCACGAAGCGATACAATAGGACCATGAAGACCGACAGGATCACGAACGCGACAACGGCGCGTACGGCCCAGCCCAGCACCCGTCCGACCAGACCACGTTTCCGGCGAGGGCGCTCACGCTGGTTCAGCTGAGGTTGCGGCACATTCGTTCCGACATTGACGTTCCCCGGCTCCATTACATGCTCCCGCAGCATTCCGTAGCGCGGGAGCATTGTCGAGGAAAGGAACGCGCTGCGCTCAGGCGGCGACCAGCATCCGATTGTCGCCGGCGATGCGCATCATCGCCTTTTGCAGCTTTTCAAAGGCGCGAACCTCGATCTGGCGAACCCGCTCGCGCGAGACGCCATAGACCTGGCTCAGTTCCTCGAGCGTCTTGGGCTCGTCGGTCAGGCGACGCTCGGTCAGGATGAACTTCTCGCGCTCATTGAGATCGTCCATCGCTGCGGTCAGCATTTCGTGGCGAACGTCGGCTTCCTGCGCCTCGGCGACCACGGAGTCCTGCAAGGGCGAGTCGTCGGCAAGCCAATCCTGCCACTGGCCTTCGCCATCCTCGCGCATCGGCACGTTGAGCGAGGTGTCGCCGCCCATTGCCATGCGGCGGTTCATGCTGGTGACTTCCTCCTCGGTCACGCCGAGATCCTTGGCGATCTTGGCGAGATGTTCGGGGGAAAGGTCACCATCCTCGAACGCGTCGAGCTTGGACTTCATCCGGCGCAGGTTGAAGAACAGCTTCTTCTGCGCGGCGGTGGTGCCCATTTTTACCAGGCTCCACGAGCGCAGGATAAATTCCTGGATCGAGGCGCGGATCCACCACATCGCATACGTGGCAAGGCGGAAGCCGCGATCGGCCTCGAACTTCTTAACGCCTTGCATCAGGCCGATATTGCCCTCCGAGATCAGCTCGGACACGGGCAGGCCATAGCCGCGATAGCCCATCGCGATCTTCGCCACGAGGCGAAGGTGCGAGGTGACCAACTGCGCGGCGGCGTCGGTGTCGCCATGTTCCTCAAAGCGCTTGGCGAGCATATATTCCTGCTCGGGCGCGAGGATCGGAAATTTCTTGATCTCCGACAGGTAGCGATTGAGGCTCGCCTCGCCGCCAAGGGCGGGGATCGTCGCGGGGACGTTGCTGCGGGCTGCCATGATCGTGTCTCCCTTTATCGAAGCTGGAACATGCCCAAGGCACACGCCAGCCGAAAGCTATACAAACAGTCTATAGAACAGTTCCTGCATGTCGGCAGGCATTTCGCTATCGAACGCCAAAGCGTTACTTGTCACCGGATGAATGAACCCCAAACGGGCGGCGTGCAACGCCTGGCGGCGGAAACCCAAGGTTTCCAAAGTGGCTTTGTGGGCCTGCTTTGTTCTACCGTAAACCGGGTCGCCGAGCAAGGGGTGCCCGAGCGAGGCCATATGCACCCGGACCTGGTGCGTGCGACCCGTCTCCAGTCGGCATTCAACCAGTGCGGCGTCCCTTAAGCGTTCGATCGTGGTGAAATGCGTCACCGCGCGCTTGCCGCCCGGGACGATCGCGATTTTCTTGCGGTTGGAGGGCGATCGCGCGAGCGGGGCGTCGACCGTGCCCGCGGGCGGAGCAGGCTGCCCCGACACGATCGCCTTGTAACGCCGGTCGATGCTATGGTCGTGAAATTGCTTCGCCAAGCCCTCATGCGCGCGATCGGTCTTGGCGGCGACCATCAGGCCCGACGTGTCCTTGTCGATGCGGTGGACGATCCCGGGCCGGGCGACGCCGCCAATCCCGGAGAGGTTGCCCGCGCAATGGTGGAGCAGCGCGTTGACCAAGGTGCCGTCGGCATTCCCCGCCGCCGGATGGACGACCAGCCCGGCCTGTTTGTCGATCACGATCAGCTCGTCGTCTTCAAAGACGACGTTAAGCGCGATGTCCTGCGCTTCGTTATGCGATGGCGTGGGGGCGGGGACTGCGACCAGATACAGGCCACCGGCAATCGCCTTGCCCGATGGATCGTTGGCGACATGACCGCGCGGGTCGGTGACGGCACCGCTTGCGATCAATGCCTTCAGCCGTTCGCGCGAAACATCGGGCAGCGCGTCGGCCAGCGCGCGGTCGAGGCGCAAACCCTGCGCAGTCGCGGAAACCCGTGCTTCAAGAGTGGCAACCCCCCGGTTCATGGACTAGAATCTGGGCATGACGTTGGAGATTTCAAGCACTCTGCTGGCCCGATTGCTAAACGAGGCCGCAAATGCGCCCGAACAGGAGGTGTGCGGCCTGCTCTTCGGCACGGCGGAACGGCTTGATGCGGTGCGACCGTGCCGCAATGTTGCAGCCGAGCCGGACCGGGCTTTCGAGATCGATCCTGCGGCGTTGATCGCGGCGCATCGGGCCACGCGCGACGGTGGGCCGGCGATTATCGGATGCTACCATTCGCACCCCAATGGGGCCGCAACTCCCTCCGCCCGCGACGCGGCGGCCGCCGCGCCCGATGGTGCGCTGTGGATCATCATCGCGGGTCCGCAGGTGGCGTGTTACCGTGCGGTTTGCGATGGTGCGTATGTCGGACGGTTCGACCCCGTGCCCTATCGGATCGAGACAGCCTGACGCCAACTAAGGACACAGTGGCTTGCTTCCTCCGCCGTGCATCGCCAGAAGAGCGATCAAGTCATGATCCGAAAGCCAAATAACCAATGACGATCAGCGCCGCCGATTTCGCAAGCTTGCTGTGCTCGCGCCTCTGCCACGATTTGCTGAGCCCGGTGGGTGCTCTCAATAACGGACTGGAACTGCTCGCCGATGAGCATGATCCGGAAATGCGGGCACGCTGTCTGGAGTTGTTGAGCGACAGCGCCAAGGCGTCGGCCAACAAGCTGAAATTTTTTCGTCTCGCCTTCGGCGCAGCGGGTGGTTTCGGCGAGTCGGTCGATTCGCGCGAAGCGCGCGCGGCGATTGAGGGGCTGTTTGGCGAGGGCCACAAGGTCAAGCTCGGCTGGATGGTCGAGGATGCGACGCTCCCCAAGCCGGCGATCAAGGTGTTGCTCAACCTGGCGCTCATCGCCGGCGATGCGCTGGTGCGCGGCGGGCAGCTCGATGTGGGCGCGGAGAGCAATGACGGCCAGGTCGAGATCGTGGTGCGAGCCGATGGCCCGCGCATCGTGCTCGACGCCGAAATGCGCGCAGCCTTGACCGGGACGCAGGGCGAAGCCGTCATCACCCCGCGTGCGGCGGCCGCGTATCTTGTCCAGGCTTTGGTCGCCGAGGGCGGCGGGATCGTGCAGGTTTCCGATCCTGAGGATTCGGTGCTGCTGTTCGGCGCGGTCTTCAAGGCAGGATAACTCTGCCTTAACCACTGTTCGGCCATGACCGCTGTAGCGCTACGCGGGGGCCCATGGACGATCTCTTACAGGAATTCATCGCCGAGACGCGCGAGACGCTTGAAGCGCTCTCGGGCGAGATCGTCGCATGGGAATCCGCGCCGGACGATCGCGACCGGCTGGATGCGATTTTTCGGTTCGTCCACACGGTCAAGGGCAGTTGCGGTTTTCTCGATTTGCCCCGGCTCGCGCGGCTTAGCCACGCGGCCGAGGATGTGCTGGCGGCGGTGCGTTCGGGCGAGCGCACGCCGGACACCCGCCTCGTCAACGCTGTGCTCGCGATCGTCGACCGGATTGGCGAGATCGTGGAGGCGATCGACGCCGGGCATGCGCTGGACGATTCGGGCGAAGACCTGCTGATCGCTGCGCTCGATACGGGTGCCGAAATGGCAGTGCCGCAGTCGGCCGTGACACCCCGGTCCCCCAGCCGCAGCGTCCGCCTCAACGTCGATTTGCTCGACCGGATGATGAGCGGCATGTCCGACATGGTGCTGGCGCGCAATGAGCTGGCCCGGCGCGTGCGCGACGGAGGTGCCAATCCTGTCGTCGAGGCTGCGCTCGAGCGGCTTTCGCTGACTGTCGCCGAAATGCGCGACACGGTGACGCGTACGCGGATGCAGAAGATCGACGCGTTGTTCTCTGCGTTGCCGCGGATGGTGCGCGACACCGCGACCGAACTTGGTAAATCGGTGGCGCTGCATATCGAAGGCAGTGACGTCGAACTCGACCGCGAGATGATCGAGATGATGCGCGATCCGCTCGTCCACATCGTCCGCAATTCGATCGACCACGGCATCGAAGCGCCGGCGCTGCGCCGCGCCCTGGGCAAGCGCGAAAATGGCTGGCTGAACGTGGCCGCGCGGCAGTCGGGCAATCAGATTGTCATCGAGATCGCCGACGATGGCCAGGGCGTCGACACCGATCGGCTCGTCGCGAAGGTCGCGAGCGCGGGGTTGCGAAGCGACGCGCAATTGCGGGCGATGAGCGAGCAGGCAAAGCTCGATTTGATTTTCGAACCCGGTCTTTCGACCAAGGATATGGCGACCGCCATATCCGGGCGCGGCGTCGGGATGGACGTGGTGCGCGCCAATGTCGAACAGATTGGTGGCCGTATCGAACTGCGCAACACCCCCGGCAGGGGCTTGCGAATCGCCATCCACGTGCCGCTCACGCTGTCGATCATGTCCACCATCGGTGTGGGTGTGCGCGACCAGCGCTTCGCCATTTCGCGCCAGGTGATCGAGGAAATCGTGCGGGTGGGCGGCGATATGATCCGCATCGACCGCATCGGCGACACGTTGAGCGCGACCGTTCGCGACCGGCGCATGCCCCTGATCGATCTTGGCGATCTGCTCGGGTTCGGGCCGCGGCCCCCGCTGATGTTGGTGATCGTCAGCGCATCGGGCGGCAGCTACGCCCTCGCCGTTGACTCGGTGCTCGATCATGAGGAACTCGTCATCAAGCCCGCAGCACCGGCGATCATGGCGACGGGCGTCTATGCGGGGCAGACTCTGCCCGACAGCGGCCTGCCGATGCTGATGCTGGATTGCGCTGGTATCGCGCATGTTGCGGGCCTGGTCTTCGGGCGTGAGGCGATGGTCGAGGAGGTCGAGGCCGAAGCCGTAGTGCCCGGCGTGCAGGCGCTGTTGTTCGACGACCTTGACGGTGTGCGCCGGGCGCTGCCGCTGTCGGTGATCGACCGGGTCGAACCCGTTCCGGCGGCGGCGATCCGTTTTTCGGCGGGGCGTTTGCGGTTGTCGGTGGAGGGGGCAATCATCCCGCTCGTTGCACTGGGCGAATGGGCGGCACGCCCCACGGTGTCGGTGGTGCGGCTGCGGGATGGATCGGCCGAGATCGGCTATGCCATTGGCGAGGCGCTCGACATCGTCGAACTGCCCGAAACCGTTGTACCGGCGCATGATGCCGGGCCAATCGCTGGCGTCGTGGCCATCGATGGCGATCAAATCGAAGTGATCGATCTGCACTGGCTGTTTGCGAGCCACGCCGATGCTGGCACCGTCAGCGACGCGCCGCTGTGCCTGTTCGATGGCCCCGAAACCGCCTGGATGACAACGTTCCTGAAACCCGTGCTGGAAGGGGCGGGATATCGCGTCGCGACCGCATTGCGACCGGGCGAGATGCCGCGCGTCGTGGTGCGCATGAGCGACGACCCCACCGGCAGTGCCGCGACGGTTCCCGTGGTCCGTCTGCGCCGCGACGCCGACGGCGACGACGACAGCATTTTCCGCTATGATCGGCCGGCGTTGCTGGCGGCGGTCGCGCGCTCGACGGGAGGTCGATAATGGCGTTGTTCCTGATAGCACAAATCGCGGGGCGGCCGGTGGCGATCGAATCCAGCCAGGTGGAGTCGGTCGTCGACATCGGCACCGTCATTCCGGTCCCCCGCGCAGAGCGTCAGGTGCGTGGCCTCGCCGCATTGCGCAGCCGCGTCGTGACGGTCATCGACACGCGCGCCGCGCTGGGGTTGGACGCTGCGGAGGTCGATGCGGGCCGCGCGATCATCACCATCGTCGAAGGCCATTATTACGCAATTCTCGTCGATGCGCTCGATGATGTCGCCCCCTTCGAACTCGCCCCGCTATCGGCCGGAATCCTGCTCGACAAAGGATGGCTGAAGGTCGGGCGCGGGATTGTCGAACGCGAGGGCGAGCCGATCCTGGCGATCGCGCTCGATGGGCTAATTCCGGGGGCGCTGGCGCTGGCAGCGTGAAAACCTTCAGATTAACGCGACGCTTACGCATTTCGGGCAGGGTCGTCCCAAGCGGACTTTAATAGGGTGAATTCATGAAGACGTGCCTCGTCGTCGACGATTCGAAAGTGATCCGCAAGGTCGCGCGCCATATCCTGGAAACGCTCAACTTTCGCGTCAGCGAAGCGGGCGACGGGCGCGAAGCGCTGGACGCGTGCCTGGTGTCGGCACCCGATGTGGTCCTGCTCGATTGGAACATGCCCGTCATGAGCGGCATGGACTTCCTGCGTGCATTGCGTGACAGCGCCATCCCGACGCGGCCCAAGGTGGTGTTCTGCACCACCGAGAACGGCATGGCCCACATCCGCGCGGCGATCGAAGCCGGAGCGGACGAGTATGTCATGAAACCGTTCGACCGCGAGACACTGGAAAGCAAACTTCAGATCGTGGGTATGGCCTGACAGGTCTGTCCCCATGCGCACCCGCCCCGAACTAAAGCCGAAACCTCCAAGGATGGGCGACGCACGCCCGCTGGTCCTGATCGTCGATGATTCGGCGGTGGCCCGCGCGGTGATTGCGCGCGCGGTCGAGACTGACGGGCATTTTCTGGTTGCGGGAGCGGTTTCGAGTGCCGCGGTTGCGTTGGAGTTTCTCAAGCGGACCCGTGTCGACGGCATCGTGCTCGATCTTGAAATGCCGGGTGTCTCCGGCTTGGCAGCCTTGCCGGGGCTGATCGCCGCCGGTCAGGGGGCCAAGGTGCTGATCGTCTCGTCTGCGGCCAGCGAAGGAGCTGCGGCGACGATCGAGGCGCTGGCGCTTGGGGCGGCGGACACGTTGGTCAAGCCCGATATCGGTGAGTTCGCTGGTCGTTTCTCGGTCGCGATCAACGAGAAATTGACCCGCTTGTTAGCGAGCGACGATGCGCAGGCTATGCCCGCTCGGTCGGGCGCTGGAGCCGCAGAAGCGGGCCTTGCTCCGGGTTTTGACATTGTCGCGATCGGGGCATCGACCGGCGGCATTCATGCGCTCAGCCTGTTGCTGCGCGAGGTTCCGAAGGACCTTACCCTGCCAATTTTGATTACGCAGCATTTGCCTGAATCGTTCATGCCGTATTTCGCAGCCCAGATCGCGGTGCTGGCCAATCGCCCGTGTGACGTCGCGACCGATTGTATGCGGATTCGACCCGGGCGGATCATCGTCGCTCCTGGAAACGCCCATATCAGGGTGGTCAGCACTGGCGACGGCGGTGCAATCCGCTTGACCAGCGATCCCGCCAAAAGCGGGTGTATGCCTTCGGTCGATCCGATGTTTGAAAGCCTGGGGGAGGTCTATGGTCCGCGTGTACTGGGCGTCGTGTTGAGCGGTATGGGGCGCGATGGGAGCGATGGCGCACGGACCATTCGGACCCGCGGCGGAACCATCGTGGTGCAGGATCGCGAGAGTTCGGTGGTCTGGGGGATGCCGGGGGCGATTGCCAATGCCGGGGGTGCCAGCGCGGTGTTGCCGCCCGTGGAAATCGGTCGCCTGATTGCCGCGCGGCGGCGTCCGGCATGAGCTTGCCCAACCTCGATCTTGGCACCCCGCGCGGGCTGCTGCCGCGCGCCTCCTCGAAAGGCGCGATGGGCGTGCTGACCGCGATTCTCGAAGCGCGCACCGGTCAGCAACTCGCCGCCAATCGCGAATGGCGAGTGGAGACGGTGTTGAAGCCCGTTCTGCGCGATCTCGGCCTGGAGACGCTCGACGCGCTCGCCAGTGCGGCGCAACAATCACCCGCGATCGGTGACCGCGTCGCCGATGCGCTGCTCAATCAGGAAAGCTCCTTTTTTCGCGATGCCGCCGTGTTCGATATGGTTGCCGATGCGGTCGATAGTATCCGCGCGACCAAGCCGAGCAGACGCCCGCGGATATGGTCGGCGGGCTGCTCCTTTGGGCAGGAGCCGCTATCGCTCGCGATGTTGTTTGCCGAACGCGAACTTGACGTAGACCATTTGCTGCCGGAAATCATCGCATCCGACGTGTCGGAGGCGGCATTGTCGCGGGCGCGCTGCGGTCGCTATTCGCAATTCGAAATCCAGCGTGGCTTGCCGGTCCGGCGCATGGTGCGCTGGTTCGACGGCGATGGGGTCGACTGGGTTGCCAAGACCGAACTGGTTCGGCGAATCAACTACAGACGCCTCAATCTGGTCAGTGATCCTCCGCCGGTGGGCCGCTTTGACGTAATCCTATGTCGCAATGTTCTGCTCTATCTCACGATCGAATTGCGGCGGAAAATTCTCGATCGGCTGGCAACGGTTATGCGACCAGGCGGGTTGCTGGTGCTCGGAGCTGGCGAAACTGTGATCGGCCAGACAGAAGCGTTCCGGCCCAGCGCGCGCTATCGCGGCCTGTACGAACCAGCGGTGAGCGAAGGCTAATCGACGGTCGGGGTTCCTTACGCGCTGCGTCCGTGCTTAAGCGGTATTTCGGCTCGCGGGGAGGGACCATGACCATCATCGATACGCCGTCGCCCAATTTCGACGAGCGCACGTTGCCCGTCTCGATGATTGTGTTGCACTACACGGGCATGCAGACGGCGCAGGCGGCGATTGACCGGTTGCGCGACCCCGAGGCCAAGGTATCGGCGCACTATCTGATCGCCGAGGATGGCACGATCCTGCGGATGGTGGCGGAGGGCAAGCGCGCTTGGCACGCCGGCAAGTCGCGCTGGCGCGGGATCGAGGACGTCAATTCGGCCAGCATCGGGATCGAGATCGTCAACCCCGGCCATGAATTCGGCTATCGTCCGTTCCTGGAGGAGCAGATCGATGCTCTGATCCCGTTGGTGGCCGATATCACCGAGCGCCACGGCATCACGCGCGGCAATGTGGTGGGCCATTCCGACATTGCGCCGACACGCAAGCAGGATCCGGGCGAACTGTTCCCCTGGAACCGGCTCGCCAAATTGCGCCTCGCGCTGCCACGCCCGACCAAGAATTTGATGGATCCTCTGTGGAGCGATGCCGGTTTCCTGATCGCACTCGAACGCTTCGGCTATGATGTCAGCGACAAATTGGCGGCGGTGGTTGCCTTTCAGCGCCGTTTTCGCCCGGAATTGCTTGACGGGGTGATCGATGGCGAATGCCGCAGCATCCTGCTCGCGCTGCTGTTGCCAAAGCCGACCGGGGACGAATGAGTTTGTCTTTCGCGCGAGATTCGCGCTAGGGGCAGCTCCAGCCAGAGGGTCGGGCGGCCGCGGGGTGCGTTAAGCACCGCGAGGAAAGTCCGGGCTCCGCGGAACGACGGTGCCGGGTAACGCCCGGCGGGGGCGACCCCAGGGACAGTGCCACAGAGAGCAGACCGCCGATGTCCTCGTTCGATGAAAATCGGGCAAGGAACAGGCAAGGGTGAAAGGGTGCGGCAAGAGCGCACCGCGCGCCTGGTAACAGGGGCGGCATGGCAAACCCCACCGGGAGCAAGATCGAATAGGGATGGCATATGGGCCTCGTTCCGGCTCGTCATCCGGGTTGATTGCTTGAGGCGGCGTGCAAACGTCGTCCTAGAGGAATGGTCGCCTAACCTCGCAAGAGGGGGACAGAACCCGGCTTACAGACCCTCTGGCGTTTTTTTACGGGTCGCCGTTTTTTCATGGTGGTTTCACAAAAGCGTCATGGCGCTATCGCGCTTCGATGCTTAGATGGCCCGCTATGGCGCGTTCCTCCTCCCGATCAGCCGACTGGGGCTTTCCGCGCTGGCGCGCTTATGGCGAAGCCAGCATGGAAGCGGCGACCGTGCGGCTGTGCGACCGGCATGGCTGCACCGAAAAGGGCGATTGCCCGGCTCCCAAATCCCCCAACAGCCCCGAACGCTGGTATTTCTGCCAGGAACATGCCGGCGAATATAATCGTGGCTGGAACTATTTCGAAGGGCTGAGCGCCGAGGAGGCGGCCGAGCGCGAGCGCGCCGAGACGCAGACCGCCGAGGGCTATACCGCGTCGCGCCACCATCAATGGGCCGGGCCCGGCGACGGCAGCCGTTCGCGCGACGAGATTCGCGCGCTGGAAGTGCTGGAACTCGATGTCGATGCCGATTTCGAGACGGTGCGCGTGGCTTGGCGGCGATTGGCGAAATCGAACCACCCCGATGTCCGCCCCGGCGACAAGGAAGCCGCCGCGCGCTTCCTCGCGATCCAGGCCGCCTATGACGTGCTGAAGGCCGCCGAGGATGCGCGGACGTGGAAGCCGGGCGTTTGAAGACGGTCCGTTCGGACTGGGCCAACACCCTTCTGGTGTGCAAGAAATGTTCGAAGAAGCTGGGCGGCGGGTTCGGCCCCAAGGGGAAGACGCCGCTGGCCAAGGCTTTGCGTTCGGAACTTGGCGTGCGGAAAGGGCGCAAGGGTACGCTTGGCATCGTCGAGGTGAAGTGCCTCGGCATATGCCCGCGTGACAGCGTCACGGTAATCAACGGCGCTGCCCCTGGCGAATGGGCGCTGGTGCGCGCAGGTGTGCCGGTCGCGACCGTGGTGGAGGAACTTGGGCTGAGGCCGGACAGGGGGATGATATGACCTGGCACACTTGGTGGTTGTTCGCAGGCGCGGTGTTTCTGCTGTCGGGGACACCGGGTCCGAACATGCTCCACATCCTTTCGCGCAGCGTCGAAATGGGGATGGCGCGCAGCGTAGCGGCGATGACGGGATGCCTCACGGCGGTTGTGGCGGTGCTTTCGGCATCGGCGGCAGGCCTCACCACGCTGCTGCTCGCGCTGCCGGGTGCGTTCGAGGTGCTGCGTTATGCAGGCGTCGCCTATCTCATCTATCTCGGCATCAAGGCGTGGCGGACCGAGGTTGCTCCGCTGGACGTCGGGGATGGGACGCTCCCGCCCATAGTCTCGCTCGCAGGGCTATTTCGCGGCGGCTTTGCCATCGGCATCAGCAATCCCAAGCTGATCCTGTTTGCGGCGGCCTTTCTGCCGCAGTTCGTAACCCCGACGCAGCCACAGGTTCCGCAATTCGCGATTCTGGTGGCGACTTTCGCGGTCGTGGAGTCGTTCTGGTATGGCGTTTACGCGCTCGGCGGGCGGTCCCTGTCGCGCTATCTTGGTCGCCCGGCGATCAAGCGCGCCTTCAATTGCCTGACCGGCGTGATCTTCGTCGGTTTCGGGCTGGCGTTGCTGAAAACGAAGCCGTCCTGATCTACTCGGCTTGCTGCTCGGTTGCATAACGCGCCGCTGTCTCCTGGATCAGGGCGATCATGTTGGGAATACCCTGGGTGCGGTTGGAGCTGAGTTGCTTGCTCAGGTCGAATGGGGCGAGCGCTTGCGCAATGTTCGTTGCCAGGATTCTGGCGGGCGGCTGGTCCTGCACCGTCAGCAGGACGAGCGCGATGATGCCCTTGGTGATTGCCGCGTTCGAATCCGCCAGGAAATGCAGCGTGCCGTCGCCCTGCACCGTCGGATAGACCCAAACCGAAGCCGAACAGCCACGCACCAGGGTGGCGTCGGTCTTGAGCGGATCCGGCATCGCTTCCAACTCCCGGCCAAGGTCGATCAGCAGACGGTAACGGTCATCCGCTTCGAGGAAGCTGTATTCGGATTCGAGATCGGCGAGGCTTTGCATAATTGGGCTATAGTCTCGCGCAATCGGGTTCGTCACCTCTTCCTTCCCCCCCGGGACAGGCCCGGGGGCTGAGGTCAAAGATCCACGCCCGCAGCAATCGCTTCCAGCTTGCGGATGCGTTCCTTCAGATCGGCGATTTCGATGCGCGCGCTGGCATTGGGCAGCGTCGGCCCGGCATTGGGCTCGGCAAAGGCGTGGAGCTGCTGGTGCTTGAAGGCGAGCCACCCGCGCCAGCCGGTCAGCGCCGTGCCGCTCAGGATGGCGATGCCGGCGAGCCCGGCCGTGGCCATGGTGATGTAGAAGGTCGGGTCGGTCATCATCCCTACTCCTGGAAAGACGGACATTATGGGCGGTCGCGGAGCTTCTCGATCTCGCGATCGAGGCGGGCACCGCTGTCATTGTTGTCGGTGGCGAGGCGTTCGAGGACGGCGAGGCGGTCCTTCATCGCCTTCAGTTCATCGCGCAGGCGCTGGTTCTCGGCCTGGCTGGCGGCATCGTCGCGGAAGTGGACATCCTCGCCATGCTTGGTGCGGACCACGCCGTAGCGCGCCTGGAGCACGCGGCCGATGGTGACAACGACGATGATCGCGACGACCATTTCAAACGGGTTCATGGTAGAAACTCCCTGTTTCTCTTGAGGGGCGGAAGCCTCAGCCCGCGTCTGTGGCGGTTTCGCGAAGGCGGCGGCGGCGCGGGCGGTCGATGCTCTCGGTCGCCCAGCAACATCCCGCCGTGATGACGGCGAGCACGGTGAAGAAGATGATCATGATAGCCTCGAGTAAGAAGATTGGGGGAGGAAAGGGGTGACGTTCAGTTGAGCGGTGCGTCGCGGAGTTGTTCGATTTCGTGCGAGAGATCGACACCGCGATCGGTGATGATGCGTTCCAGCACGCGGACGCGCTGTTCGAGCCGTTCGGTCTGCGCGGCATATTGCGCGGTTTTTTCTGCGACCATCGTCGCTTCGACCTGCATCCGGCGTTCCTTGTGGGCGAGCCAGGGGCGGACGATGGTGCCACCGATGACGGCGGCGAGGGCAACGGAGATCCCCAGGATCGGGATAAGAAAGACAAACTGGAAGCCCATAGCGGTATCCTCCGTTGGAGCAGCGGGATCAGTTGGTTTCGATCCGCAATTGTTCGATTTCGCGTGCGGTGCGGACGGCGGGATCAATCGTGATCCGTTCGAGCACCGCGAGACGCTGCCGCAGGGCGTCGAGTTCTAGCATGCGGCGGTCGTCCTCTTCGCGCTGGAGCGTCTTGTTCCGCGCGATATCCGGGTCGGCTGCCGAGAGGGCTTGCCGGACCTTGCTGCGGGCGAAGGCCTGGATGGCGAGGATGCCGGTCACGCCTAGGATCAGGCCGAAGAAGAAAGCGGGTACGGATGGCATGGCCTGTTCTCCTCGGTTCAGCGCAGCGCGTCGATTTCGCGCGAGACACGCTCGGCGGGATCGGTGGCGATGCGTTCGAGGACGGCGAGGCGTTCCTCCAGGCGGCTGATCTGGCCGTGCAGCTTTTCGTTTTCGGCGACAAGCAATTCGGTCTGGCGGGTGGTGCTGAGTTCGCCGTCGCGGCTGATCAACTGCCCCTTCTTGGTTTCGATCGGGTAGCCGTGCTTGGCGCGAACCCAGTTGGTAAAGGCCCAGGCGATCGGCCCGACGGTGATCGCCGCGAGCGGGATCAGAAGTCCGAGAGAATTGCTCATGATAGTGTCCCCTGTTGTGCCCGGATCCGATCAGCGCAGGCTGTCGATCTCGTCGGCGAGGCGGCTGTTGCGGCTGGTGTACATCATCTCGATGTCGGCCAGGCGGCGGTCGATGTCGCGGAACTTGCTGCGGACTTCGGCGGTCGAGCGAGTCGGGTTGGTGCGCACACCCTGCCAGAACTTCGCGTCCTCGGCGCTGTCATAGAGGCCAAGCGGCTTCTTTTCGGCGACACAGGCGATGACGATGTAGGCGAGCAGCGTCCATCCGCTGGTGGCGAAGGTCAACAGGGCGGTGCCAACGCGAACCCAGGTGACATCGATGCCGGTGTAATCGGCGATCCCGGAGCAAACGCCCAGCCATTTGCTGTTCTGTTTGTCGAGGTAGAATTTGGTGCGGCTGGCGGACATTTCAGTTCCTCCGGGTGATGTCGTAATTGGGGGGTGTCGGCTCGGCGAGTGGCATGCTTGCGCGCCATTCGGGATGATCGGCGGCGATGATCCGTTCGACCGTACCGAGGCGATCTTCGAGGCGGCGGGCGAGCGAGTAGAGCTCATCGAGCAGCTTCTCGTCTTCATTGGTGATCTTGGGGGCCTGCTTCCACTTGGTGATGTAGTGCAGGATGATCCACGGCATCCCGATGAAGATCGCGGGAATGACGATGATGGGGACCAGTATGTCGCTCATCTCAGACATCCTTGCCGAAGCGGGCCTTCATCGCGGCGAGTTCGGCTTCCACCTTGTCGCTCGATTTCAGCTCGGCGATCTCCTCCTCGAGCGTCTTGGGCGGCTGGCCCATGCCCATCACATCGGCGCGGCCCTCGGCCAGATCCACGCGGCGCTCCATGATTTCGAAGCGGCTGAATGCGTCCTGGATCTTGGGGCCAGCATACATTTCGCGCAGCTTGAAACGGTTCTGCGCGCTTTCGAGGCGGGTTGCGATCGAGTTCTGGCGGGTGCGCGCTTCACGCAGCTTGCCGGTCAGCTTGGCGATGTCTTCCTCCGAGGCATGCAACGCTTCGTCGAGTACTGCGATTTCGCGACCCAGCTGGTCGGCCATGTCGGCGGCTTTCTGCTTTTCGACCAGGGCGGCCTTGGCAAGGTCCTCGCGGCCCTTGGACAGCGCCAGTTCGGCCTTTTCGGTCCAGCTTTCCTGCAAGGCACCGAGCTTGCTGATGTGGCGGCGCATTTCCTTCTGGTCGGCGATGGTGCGCGCAGCGGAGGCGCGGACCTCGACCAGCGTTTCCTCCATTTCCAGGATGATCATGCGGATCATCTTGGCGGGGTCTTCGGCCTTGTCGAGCAGGTCGGTGAAGTTGGCGGCGATGATATCGCGGGTTCGGCTGAAGATGCCCATGATGTAACTCCTTCGAGGGGTACGCTGTACTGGTGTGAAGAGGGTGTGCCGGGGCGGATGTGAGGGCACCACCCCGGCATCGCCTTACCCGTGGGGCTGGGCGGCGATCTGGGTGGGGGCGGCGGTGGCGGGGCCAACGGTGCCGACCAGGGTGACCGAACCGATCAGAACCGTCGCGACCAGGGCGACGAGGATCTGGGGAAGCGAGTTGCCCGATTTGTATTCGCTGTTCATTGAAAGTCTCCTGAAGCTTGAAATCGTGGTGCCCGGTGGGGCGATGCCAATAGCTTTGCAGGGAGCGTGCCAGTTTCAAAAATGGCGGATTTCCGCGCCTTTCTGGGAGATGAACGAAAATCGGACTTGCCAAGGCTTGGGATTTTACGCCAAGCCTTGGGAATGGAACGGACAACGCACGTCATTGGTCAATCGGGCGCGTTCCTGGATGCGCTGGAACTCGCCAGCCGCGCCGCGGCGCTCGACCGCCCGGTGCTGGTGATCGGCGAGCGCGGCACCGGTAAGGAGTTGGTCGCCGAGCGCCTCCACCGCCTTTCGCCGCGCTGGGACCAGCCGCTCGTCATCATGAATTGTGCGGCACTGCCCGAGACGCTGATCGAGGCAGAACTGTTCGGCCATGAAGCAGGCGCGTTCACGGGTGCCACCAAGGCGCGGGCAGGGCGGTTCGAGGAGGCGCATCGCGGGACCTTGTTTCTCGACGAACTCGGCACGCTGTCGATGGCGGCGCAGGACCGGTTGTTGCGCGCGGTCGAATATGGCGAAGTCACGCGCATCGGATCGTCTCGGCCGATGCGCGTCGATGTGCGGATCGTCGCGGCGACCAACGAACATTTGCCTGACAAGGTCGCGCGGCATCAGTTCCGCGCCGATCTGCTCGACCGGCTAAGTTTTGAGGTGGTGACGCTGCCGCCGCTGCGCGCGCGCGTTGGCGACGTGCTGGTGCTGGCCGAGCATTTCGGGCGGCGCATGGCCTCCGAACTCGGGCGCGAGGATTGGCCGGGCTTCACCAAGGCGGCGCAGGCGGCTTTGGTCGCCTATCAATGGCCGGGCAATGTCCGCGAATTGCGCAACGTGGTGGAGCGTGCGGTGTATCGCTGGGACGAGGACAGCCCGATCGATGCGATTCAGTTCGACCCGTTCCAGTCGCCGCATCGCCCGCCGACGGTGCAGCCCCCGGCCGAGCCCGTGTCCGATACCCCACCACCCGCTGCGCCGCAGCCTCCAAGTAACCCGGACACGCCGATGGATTACAAGGCACGGCTGGCGCGGTTCGAGCGCGAAATGCTGCAATCGGCCCTGGCCGAGAATCGCTTTAACCAGCGCGCGACAGCCGACGCGCTGGGGCTCAGTTACGACCAGCTCCGCCACGCGCTGAAGCGCCACGGATTGATTTCAGGTGCGAATGCGGAATCGGTTGCGTAACGAGCCGCGCGGACCCATTTGCCGGGCCTGACGTTAGCGTCTCGCGAGCTTTTCAAGGAGAAGACCCATGGCTTTCGAACTTCCCCCATTGCCCTACGCTTATGATGCGCTGGAGCCGACCATCAGCGAAGAGACGATGAAGTATCACCACGACAAGCATCACGCGGCGTATACCGCGAAGCTGAACGAGGGTGTTGCGGCCGATCCGAAGCTTGAAGGCAAGACGATCGAAGAGATTTTCGACATCATCTCGACGCTGCCGCCGCTGGTGCGCAACAATGGTGGTGGCTTCTGGAACCATGATTTCTTCTGGAAGATCATGGCCCCGGCCGGCACCACCCAGCCGTCGGGCGCGCTCGCCGAGGCGATCGAAGCCTATGGCGGCCTCGACAAGCTCAAGGAAGATTTCAACGGCAAGGGTGCGGGCCAGTTCGGTTCGGGCTGGGCGTGGGTGATCAAGGATGCGAGCGGCGCGCTGAAGGTCGTATCGACCCCCAATCAGGACAATCCGCTGATGGACGATGCCAAGGACAAGGGCACGCCGATCCTCGCCAATGACGTGTGGGAACACGCCTATTACCTGACCTACAAGAACGATCGCCCCGGCTATCTGAAGGCGTGGTGGAATGTGGTAAACTGGGACGAAGCGGGCAAGCGGTTCGACGCCGCCTGAATCGCACGTTTCGGATGATGCGATTGCACAATATGCAATCGTAAAATCGTATATTGCAGTTGCGCAAGTGTCTGCTGCACTGCACAAAGAAGGTGCCTTTCAGGCATCCTCTCCTAAAACTTTCCCGGCCGGTCGCGAGACCGGCCTTTTTTTTGTTTGAGCGCCTGCTATACTCGTTCGTGCTGTCGTAGCGCCGTATCAGAACAAAAACGCGGAAGAGGTAGGCCGCCGGAAAGACCGGCACCGGCGACACGATCGTGCGGGGGATTGAGCAGGGTCTGCTCTCCCCCGCGATTGGCACGCCTAACGGCGGTTGCAATTATTCCTGTGGCGGGATTGGTGGTTCGCTGTTCACGCTAAAGCCGTGCTTCATCAGCATCGGCACGTTCGCAAATGCAAAAATCAGCGTCAGCGGAATGACGCCCCACAGCTTGAAACCAAGCCAGAAGGTGTAGCTGAATTCGTGCCGGACGACTTCGTTGAGCACGGCGAGGAACGCGAAAAAGATCGCCCAGTTGATCGTCAGCTTCCGCCAGCCGGTCTCGGTCAGGCCCGGATAGGCGGCCTCAAGGAACAGACTCAGCAATGGTCGCCCGGTTACCAGTCCGAACACGAGGATCGCCGACAGCATCGCATAGATCACGGTCGGCTTGATCTGGATGAAATCCTTATTGTGGAAATACAGCGTCAGCCCGCCGAACACGAGCACCAGCGTGCCGGTCAGCCAAAGCATCGGCGAGATGCGTCCGGCGCGGACCAGAGAATAAATCATGGCGGCGATGCTCGCGATCATGAAGGCTGCGGTGCCGGCGATCAGTTTGACCATGTCCAGCCCTGGCGTCAGGAAATTGACGAGGAAGAAGATCGCGATCGGGCCAATGTCGATGGCGAGGCGCTGGCCCGCGCCGAGCGGGGCTTTTTTGATGGGGGTGGCGGTCATTTGCGGACCCCTTCCACGCCGGCGATGATGCGCGCAACTTCATTCGCATCGAACGGGCGCAGATCGCCCATGCCTTCGCCCACGCCGATCGCGTGGATCGGCAGGCCGTATTTCTCCGCCGCCGCCACCAGCATGCCGCCGCGCGCAGTGCCGTCGAGCTTGGTCATGACGAGGCCGGTGACCCCGGCGCTTTCCTTGAACACCTCGATCTGGTTGAGCGCATTCTGTCCGGTAGTGGCATCGAGCACGAGCAGCACGTCATGCGGGCTATCGACATTGAGGCGACCGAGTACGCGGCGGATCTTGGACAGTTCGTCCATCAGCTCGCGTTTGTTCTGCAGGCGACCGGCGGTGTCGACGATCAGCACGTCGATGCCGGTGGCGGTGGCTTGCTTGACCGCTTCATAGACGATCCCCGCCGCGTCGCCGCCTTCCTTGCCGCTGATGATCGGCACGCCTGCGCGCTCGGCCCAGGTGGCGAGCTGGCCGATCGCGGCGGCGCGGAAGGTGTCGCCCGCCGCCAGCATGACGCCATAATCCTGTTCTTTCAGCCAATGCGCGAGCTTGGCGATCGTGGTGGTCTTGCCCGAGCCGTTGACGCCGATGACGAGGATGACGTGCGGACGCGGGAAGCCGGTGATCTCGAGCGGCGTGGCGACGGTATCGAGCACCTTCTCGATTTCCTCGGCGACGACCAGGCGAATGCCCAGTTCTTCCATGCCGCGCTCGAAGGTGCCCACGGACAAGCGCTGGCGGATGCGGGCGGCGGTTTCGGGGCCGAGATCGGAGGCGATCAGCGCTTCCTCGATCTCGTCGAGCGTCGCTTTGTCGAGTGGCCCGGTGCCGAGTCCGGCAAGATTGCCGATCAGCCGATCCGAGGTGCGTTTGAACCCGCCGAGGAGTTTTTCGTGCCAGGATGTCATGCGGGGATTCCGGTGAGGGTTTTGCCGTCGGTGGCGAGGATATGGATGGCGGATATACTTCCGGCCGTTCGTGCTGCCCCCTCCACCGTTCGTGCTGAGCTTGTCGAAGCACTGCTCGCTGCGGAGAACGTGGCTTGTGGTGAAGGCTGCCCTTCGACAGGCTCAGGGCGAACGGGGGGGAGGGAGAAGCGCACCTCGGCAAAGCCGGGCGTATGCCCGCGATCGCCGGGCCGTTCGACCAGCACGTCTTGCTTCGTGCCGACCAAAGTCTGCAGCCACGCCGCCTTGCGCCGCGCGCCTGCCTCGCGCAGCAGCGCCGCCCGGGCCTTGCGGACCGGCACCGGCACGGCGGGCATCCGTGCAGCGGGGGTGCCGTCGCGCTCGGAATAGGGAAAGATGTGGGCGTGGACGATGTCGCAATCGTCGATCAACGCCAGCGTCTCGGCGAACAGCGCATCATCCTCGGTCGGGAAGCCCGCGATCAGATCGGCCCCGATCGCAATGTCGGGCCGCGCGGCCTTCAACCGCTCGACCAGCCCGACGCTTTGCGCGCGACTATGGCGGCGCTTCATCCGCTTCAGGATCAGGTCGCTGCCCGCCTGGAGCGAGAGGTGGACATGCGGCATCATCCGCTTTTCCTGCGTCAGCAGCGCGAACAGCCGGTCGTCGATCTCGATCCCGTCGAGCGACGACAGCCGCAGCCGTTCGAGCGCGGGGACACGGTGCAGGATGCGCTCGACCAATTGCCCGAGCGTGGGCGCACCGGGCAAATCGGGACCATAGCTGGTGAGGTCGACTCCGGTCAGCACCACTTCGCGATGCCCTGCCTCGGCCAAAGCGGCGATGCGATCGATCGCAGCTCCGGCGGGGACCGAGCGGCTGTTGCCGCGCCCCTGGGGGATCACGCAGAAGGTGCAGCGATGGTCGCAGCCATTCTGCACCTCGACAAAGGCGCGGGCGTGCGCGCTGAAGGCGGGGGCGAGGTGGGGTGCGGTTTCGCGGACCCGTGCAATATCGCCGACCAGCACCGGTTCTGGCGCGGCCCAGGCGTCTCCTGAAAGCTTTTCGGCATTGCCGAGCACACGGTCGACCTCGGGCATCGCAGCAAAGGCGGTAGGGTCGATCTGCGCCGCGCACCCGGTGACGACGATCTCGGCACCCGGTCGGTCGGCGCGGGCGCGGCGGATCGCTTTGCGCGTTTCGGCAACGGCGGTATTGGTGACCGCGCAACTGTTGATGACGACCAGGTCCCGCCCAGCCGTGAGCGCGCGGATCGCTTCGCTCTCGGCGATGTTCAGGCGGCAGCCAAGGCTGATGATCTGGGGACCGGGCATTGCGGGCGATCTAGGAGCGGATGCGGGCGAAGTCCATGCACCGCCCCGCTCGACGATGGTGACAACGTCAGCTCGCCCGGCGGTGTTCCTCTGCCGGTTGGAAGGCCGGATCGGTCGTCACCACCTGCAACAGCCGCCGCTCGGCCAACAGCCGCCGGGTAACGGCGATGCTGGTCGGACGGCCGTAGAAATACCCCTGGCCCTTGGCGCAGCCCAGCGCGCGCAGCCGTTCCTCGATGCTCGCATCCTCTATGCCCTCGGCGGTGATCGGCAGGTTGAGGCTCTCGCCCAGCCGCGTGATTGCGGTGACGATCGCCGCGCTTTCGCTATTCTCGTTGATCGACATGATGAAGCTCTTGTCGATCTTGATCTGGTCGAAGGGCAGCGCGCGCAGATGCGCGAGCGAGGAATAGCCCGTGCCGAAATCATCAAGTGCGAGGCGCACGCCCTGGTTCTTGAGGCTCCCCACGATCGATTGCGCCAGCGCGAGGTTATGAAACAATGACGTCTCGGTGATCTCGATTTCCAGCCGACTGGCCGGGAAGCCGGTTTCGGTCAGCACCTTGATGATCTTCTGTGCGAGCCACGCATCCTTCAACTGCCACGGCGAAATGTTCACCGACAGCGACAGGCTGGCGTCCCAGTCCTTGGCGGCGAGGAAGGCCTGGCGCATCACCGACAGCGACAGATCGGCGATCATGCCGGTTTCCTCGGCAATCGGGATAAAGGCGTCGGGGCCGATCAGCCCGCGCGTCGGATGGTCCCAGCGCGCCAGCACTTCGAAACCGCTCAGTCGTCCGGTCGCCAGGTGAATCTGCTGCTCGAAATAGGGCACGATTTCAGCGCGCGGGATGGCGCTGCGCAGGCCCACTTCCAGATCGTTGCGGACCTGCAACTCGCGCTCCATCGACTGGTCGAACCAGGCGAAGCGATTGCGCCCGGAATTCTTGGCCGAATACATCGCGATGTCGGCGGCGCGCATCAGCGCATCGATGCTGGTGCAATCGAAGTCCGAACGCGCGATGCCCACCGATACCGAGATGTGCAGCTGCAATCCGCCGGCCTGGAACGGCTGCGCCAGACGGCTGACGAGCTTTTCGGCGATGCGTTCGACGGTGGATGGGTCGGTGGGGTCGAATAGGAAGGCGCAGGCGAATTCGTCGCCGCCGAAGCGCGCGGTCAGCGCAACGCTGGGCATCGCTTCGGCAATTTGCACGGCGACTTGCTGAAGGAGGGCATCGCCCGTTGCGTGGCCGTGCATGTCGTTGACGGTCTTGAAATGGTCGAGGTCGAGCATCAGCAACGCCATCGCTTTATGGCGGGCCTGTGCCCGGACGAACATGGCCGCCCCTTCCTCGGCCAGGCTGCGGCGGTTGAGGAAGCCCGTCAGCGGATCCTTGGAGGCGAGCAATTGCGCACGTTCCTCAGCAGCGGTCCGTATCGCCACTTCATGCGCCAACTCGCGGTGGCGACGCCACCCGAACAGGATCAGCGCGACGTTGAGCAGCAAGGCGATGACGAGTGTCTGGTCGGGGCCGGGGCCATCGTTGAAATAGCGTTGGATCGTCGACGATAGCGCTGCACTGCCGGTGCCGACGAACAACAGAATCGCCGCCACCGTGATCGCGCCGTTCAAGATGTCGTGGCGTTCGGCGGGCACCCGTGTGCCCTGCTCGCTCGTTTCGCCAACCCTCGACTCGGCCATCATGCTGTCTTTCGCCCCAACGCTTTCCCGGTTCGTGTCCATCCCACGCTACCCGTGTAGATCGTGTTAAGCCGGATGGTTGCGCAATTGCTTGTGTTGCGGTAGGGGCAACCTCAATCGCTCCTGTTCAGGTGCGTGAAGGCTGCCCCACGGGGCTACGCCGGCCGACGAGGTTTCGTCCGCCGGCGTTCTTTGCGTTACTGGGCAAAAGCGACTTTTGAGAAGGGTTTTTTCGGATGTTCGAGAGCCTGAGCGACCGTCTTGGCGGTGTGTTCGATCGGTTGCGGGGGCGCGGTGCGCTGACCGACGCCGACGTGCGCGCAGCGATGCGCGAAGTGCGCGTGGCCTTGCTCGAAGCCGACGTCGCTTTGCCGGTGGCGCGCGATTTCGTCGATAAGGTCACCGAACAGGCGGTCGGCCAGAACGTGCTGCGCTCGGTCACACCCGGCCAGCAAGTCGTCAAGATCGTCAACGACGCGCTGGTCGAGATGCTCGGGTCCGAAGCGTCGGATCTTGAACTCGACGTCACCCCGCCCGCGATCGTGATGATGGTCGGTCTGCAAGGCTCGGGCAAGACGACGACGACCGCGAAGATCGCGCTGCGGCTCGCCAAGAAACAAGGCAAGAAGGTGTTGATGGCGTCGCTCGACGTCAATCGCCCGAATGCGCAGGAGCAGTTGGCCGTACTCGGCACGCAGGCCGATGTTGCGACCCTGCCGATCGTAGCCGGGCAGCAGCCGGTCGACATCGCACGGCGCGCGCTGCAGGCAGCGAAGCTGCAGGGCTATGACGTCCTGATGCTCGACACGGCAGGGCGTCTGCATGTCGACCAGGCGCTGATGGACGAAATGCGCGCGGTCGCCGAAGTGACCAAGCCGACCGAAATCCTGCTCGTGGTCGATGCGCTGACCGGGCAGGATGCGGTCAACGTCGCCAAGAACTTCTCCGATCAGGTCGCGCTGACCGGCGTCGTGCTGACCCGCATGGACGGCGATGCGCGTGGTGGTGCGGCGCTGTCGATGCGTGCCGTCACCGGCAAGCCGATCAAGTTCGCCGGCATGGGCGAAAAGCTCGAAGCGCTGGAAGCGTTCGACCCCAAGCGCGTTGCCGGGCGGATCCTCGGCATGGGCGACGTGGTCGGCCTGGTCGAGCGTGCGGCCGAAGCGATCCAGGTCGAAGATGCCGAGAAGATGGCGGCCAAGCTCGCCAAGGGCTTGTTCGACATGGACGATCTGCGCGCGCAGCTTGCGCAGATGCAGCGCATGGGCGGCATCGGCGCGCTGGCGGGTATGATCCCCGGCATGAAGAAGGCGCAGGCGCAAGTCGACCAGGTCGGCGGCGAAAAGGTACTGGTGCGGATGGACGCGATCATCACCTCGATGACGCCGAAGGAACGCCGCAAGCCGGAACTGCTCAACGCCAAGCGCAAGATCCGTATCGCCAAGGGTTCCGGCACCACGGTGCAGGACGTCAACAAGCTCATCAAGATGCATCAGGAAATGGCGAATGCCATGAAGAAGATCAAAAAGATGGGCGGCTTGGCCGGCATGGCCAAGATGTTCGGCGGTGGCGGCGGTCTTGGTGGGCTGGGCGGTGCGCTGGGCGGCGGGATCGATCCGGCGAAGATGCTCAGCGGCGGCGGTGGTGGCCTTCCTGGCCTCGGCGGCGGCCAGACCAAGCTTCCGCCCGGCTTCGAGAATTTGCTCAAGAAGAAATAAGTTCAACCCAATCAACGTATTAAAAGAAGAAGGTACAGAAAATGGCAGTCAGCATTCGTCTCTCGCGCGGTGGTTCCAAGAAGCGCCCTTACTATCGCATCGTCGTTGCCGATGCGCGCAACCCGCGCGACGGCAAGTTCATCGAGAAGATCGGCACCTACAACCCACTGCTCGCCAAGGACGACGAGAAGCGCATCGTGCTCGACACCGAGCGTGCGAACTATTGGCTGGGCGTCGGCGCGCAGCCGACCGACCGCGTTGCGCGTTTCCTCGACGTGACCGGCGTGCGCGAGCGTGCAGCCCGCAACAACCCGAACAAGGGCAAGCCCGGCGAAAAGGCGACCGAGCGCCTGGAAGAGCGCCAGAAGAAGCTGGACGATGCCGAGGCCGCCAAGGTCGCCGCTGCTGCCGCTGAGGAAGAGGCCAAGGCCGCTGCCGCAGCTGCTGAAGCCGAAGCTGTCATGGCCGCTGAGGTAGAAGCCGCAACCGAAACCCCGACCCCGGAAGCCGAAGCCGTTGCCGAGGCAACCGCTGAAGAAACCCCGGCGAACGGCTGATGCGACCCGATTCCCCCGTCACGCTCGCCGTCATCATCGGCGCGCACGGTGTGACGGGGGAAGTCCGTCTCAAGGTCTTCACCGAGGACCTGAGCAGCTACAAGGTGTTCAATGGTGGCGCACTGACGCTGAAGTCCGTGCGCCACGGCAGCAATGGCGCGATCGCCCGCATTGCCGAAGTGACCGACCGCAACGCCGCCGAGGCGTTGCGCGGCACAGAACTGACCGTACCGCGCTCGGCGTTGCCGCCGCTGGAGCCGGGCGAATATTATCATGCCGATCTGCTCGGCTTGCCCGTCGTCTCGCTGGAAGGTGAGGCGCTGGGGCAGGTCGTCGCGATCGATGATTTCGGCGCGGGCGACGTGATTGAAGTCGAACGGCCCGACAAGAAGCGCTTCATGGTCCCGATGAACGCCGATGCCGTACCCGATTGGAATGCGGAGCGCCTCGTCGTTGACACTGCCTTCGTGGTCTAGTATATACGTAACGTGTATACGGAGGCTGCGATGCCGGACGACGAATATAAGGGTACCACATTCAAGTCGGGCAATTCGGTCGCGTTGCGGCTGCCCAAGGGGATGGGCATTCCCGAAGGCACCGAAGTGCGTATGGTCAAGGAGGCGCCGATGTCGTTTCGCGTAGAACCCGTCGACGCGCCCCGGCGGACGATCGACATTAGCGGTTTCGCGGGCAAGGCACCCGGCGCACGCTTAATTCCGCATGGCGATTTCGATGAACGGCCCAGCACGATCGCAAAGCGACTTGCAGCGCGCGACGCGTGACGCGCTATCTCATTGATGCCGACATGGCGATCTACACGATGTCGGAGCGATTTTCGGCAGTGAACGATCGCTTGGCGACGTGCTTTCCGGGCGAGGTGGCGATCTCCGCGATCAGTTTCGCGGAGATCGCCGTCGGCACCTTTGTTGGAAAGCCGCCGTCACCGGAAGTTCTGGCGAGTTTTGTCGCGGTGATCCCGATTCTTTCCTTCGACGACGCTGCGGCGCGCGAATATGCGCGGCTGCCCTTCAAACGCGCCCGTTTCGACCGTTTGCTCGCCGCGCATGCGCTGAGCCTGGGCGCGACCATCGTCACCAATAACGAAGCCGATTTCGCCGATGTGCCGGGCCTGCGCGTCGAGAACTGGTCGGTCAGCGCCTGATCGGGCGGCGTTCGTCGAGCAGGTTGCGAATGGTGGTTGCGGCGACACCGGCTTCGCCCATGGCATGGCTGATTTGATCGAGCCCTTTCACCACATCGCCCGCGGCGAACAAGCCCGGGATCGAGGTGCGTTGATGATCGTCGACTTCGAGGCAGCCATCGGCGGTCGCCCGCGCGCCGGCCGCAACGGCGAGGCTGGAGCGGATCGTCGACCCCAGTGCCGGATAGACGCTGTCGAAGCGTAGCGCACCGCCCGGCGTGGTGACCTCGATCGCGTCCCCGGCAATGCGGATTGGTGTGCAGGGGCCATCGACATGAACGATGCCCGCGTCTTCCAGTTTGGCGCGGCACGTCGCGTCGAGTTCATGCGCGGCACCGGGCGCAATCAGGGTAACATCGCGGGTGAAGCCGCGCAGGAACAGCGCTTCCTTCATTCCGTGGTCGCCAGTGCCGATCACGCCGACGCGCTTGTCGGTGACTTCATAGACATCGCAGATCGGACAATAGCGCAGCAGCCCGCGCGCCAGCGCTTCGTCATGCACATCCCCCGCCATGTCGGGTCGGTGGTTGACCACGCCGGTAGCCAGCAGGACCGAGCGGGCCGGATACCGGTGATCGCCCACGCGCACGTCGAACGTGTCGCCTGTCGGAACGATTTCGGTGACTTCCGCCTGTTCGCGCGTCGCGCCGAATTCCTCGGCTTGCTCCAGCATCAAGCGCAGTAACTCCGTGCCTTTCACCCCGCCGGGATAACCGGCATGGTTGTGCGTGCGCGGGATCAGCGCGGCTCGGCTGCTGCCGCAATCGAACAAGCGGATGCGCAAATGGAAGCGCGCGAGATAGATGGCGGCGGTGAGCCCGGCCGGGCCAGCGCCGATGATGATGCAGTCGTCCACGCGTCTTGCCTTTCGGAGGCGGGCGGGGGAAGGAGCCCAATGTCCTTCGCCGCCACCGTCTTAACGCTTTACCCCGAGATGTTTCCCGGGCCGCTTGGCATTTCTCTTGCCGGTCGCGCGCTGGCCGAGGGGCGCTGGAGCCTCGACGCGCGCAACATCCGCGATTTCGCCACCGACAAGCACAGCACCGTCGACGGAACTCCGGCGGGGGGCGGGGCGGGGATGGTGTTGCGCCCCGATGTGCTGGCGGCGGCGATCGACAGCGTGCCCGCGGGGCGTCCGCTGCTCGCCATGACGCCGCGTGGCGCCCCGCTCACCCAGGCGCGCGTGCGTAGCCTGGCGGAAGGGCCGGGCGTCACCATCCTGTGCGGCCGCTTCGAGGGGTTTGACGAGCGCATCTTCGCCGCGCGCGAAATCGAGGAAGTGTCGATTGGCGACTATATCCTGTCGGGCGGCGAGATGGGGGCGCTGGTGCTGCTCGACGCTTGCATTCGGCTGCTCCCCGGCGTAATGGGCGCGGCTTATAGCGGCGTGGACGAGAGCTTCGAAACGGGGCTCCTCGAATATCCGCAATATACCCGACCATTTGAATGGGAAGGGCGCACGATCCCCGAAGTGTTGCGATCGGGGGATCATGCGAGGATTTCGGCATGGCGCAAGCACATGGCCGAGACCGAAACACGGCTAAGGCGGCCGGACCTGTGGGAGCGTCATGAGGGTGCTCGGGTCCAGTCGCCCTCTGGCGCGCGACAGACAGACAAGGACGCATGAGATGAATCTCATCCAGACGATCGAAGCCGAGAACATTGCCAAGTTTCTCGAGACCAAGAAGATCCCCGAATTCCGCCCTGGCGATACGCTCAAGGTCGGCGTGAAGGTGGTCGAAGGCGAGCGCACCCGCGTTCAGAATTATGAAGGCGTGTGCATCGCGCGTTCCAACAAGGGCATGGGCTCGAACTTCACCGTGCGGAAGATTTCGTTCGGTGAAGGCGTAGAGCGCGTTTTCCCGCTCTATTCGCCCAACGTCGACAGCATCGAAGTCGTCCGCAAGGGCGCAGTGCGTCGTGCGAAGCTCTATTATCTGCGTGGTCGTACCGGCAAGTCGGCACGTATCGCCGAGCGCCGCGACACCCGTCCGGCCAAGGGCGGCGCTGCCGAGTAATCGGACGGCTGGCCGTGAGGCTAACAGGAGGGCGCGGGGGCTTTGGTCCCCGTGCCCTTTTTGTTTGTGCCAGAGCGGCTTGCTATGAACCGATGGTAAAACGCACGGGTACGGCGGGTGCGAACAGCATCGGCAAGGGGGCACCGGCTTGTACCACAATTTGGTCGAGCGGGACGGCATCCGGCGGGGCATCTGCGGCAAAAACCTGGATCAGCCGACGCCCCGAGGTCGGCAGCAGCTCTTTCGGGATTGCGAGTGGCGTGCCACCCATTTCAACCAGCCATTGGGGGCGGCCATAGCGATACGCTCTGGCCGGATGGACCACCTGCAGGTCAACCGCACCAGCATAGCGCCCGAGAATGAGCGGGTTGTTGCCTTCCAAGAAGACGCTCGGTCGGTTCCCGATGCGCGCTGAGGCAGCGGCGTATGCAGTGCGTTCGCGAGGGGACAGATCGGTTAAGGTCGTCTGGTCAATGGTAAGGGGATCGATGCCGGTCAGCCGTTTCAGGCGGCTCGCCATCCAGTCGATCTTGCCGCTATGGGACTGAAGCGGGGCTTCCGCGACGTGACTATATCCCACGTAAACCAGCGTTTTCGCGGTCGGTTGAGCCGCAAGCACCGCTGCCAAATTCTCGGCTTGCGCTTTCTCTCGCGGAGCAATGCCACCCTCTTTCGGGCGCTGTTTGCTGGTTTCTTCATAGCCCACGGGGCGATACCCTAACGCCAAAGCCTCGCGCACAAAGCCCGCAAATACCGGGTCTCGCGTGTAATAACCGGTGCTGATCCGGACAAAACCGTCCTGCCTGAGTTTGTCGATCATCGAGGCGTGGCCGGGTTCAGCAGGCTCGCTATCAAACGTCTCTGCGGCCAGGGTCGAGTACCCAAGGGGTTTTAACGCACGTGCCACTTGCAAAGCAAAGGCACGGTCGCGCGGGCTATCATGGGCTTCATTCAAGATAACGATGCTGGTGTCGCGCGCGCGCCGGACGATCTCTTCAATCGCATCGTGTGGAGTGGCCGCCGCCACGCGCGTCGCCCAACTGGGGTCGGGGGGCGAGCCAGGCTCTGCACGGGCCAGCACGGCTGGGTCGAGTTCATTGGTGAGCATTGGGCTGACCTGTTCCCACATCTGGAACGCGTCTTCGTCACGCACTTTGCCGTCAGGGCCGAAGGCTGCGGCGGCCAAGGCGTCACTGGCCTCGAGATAGCGCCCCTTAGCCAAAGCGGTATCTGCCACATCGGCAGCGGGCGATTGCGGTGGACTCTGCGCGCCGAGGAGCAATGGGGACAAGGCTATAAAAACGAACCGCTTTCCTACCATTATCCGCTCCCAACCTCGGCGATCGAGACTGACGATGTTGCGAGACCAGTCAAGAGAGTGCGCGAATATCGTGGCGGCAAGGCTCAACCGAAGCCATAAATCTTCACGGTGTCGGGTAGGGGCAAAGCCGCCGCATCGGGGTGGTCCAGATGTGCCACGATCGTTTCCAGGATTGAAGCAATCAGCGCGCCATCAGGGTGATGGTCGGCCCCCTGGATCACCACGCTGAAACCAGTGCGTTTGGCGGCGTGTGCGGCCTTGTGGAGTTCTTGCCCCATCGCAGCGGGGATGGTCTGATCGGCGAGGCCGTGGATCAGGAAATAGGGCTCGTCCAGCGTCGGCACCGTGGCAAGATTGTCGTAGCGGTCGCTGACGAACGCGCGCCCGATCTTCGGTACCATCGCGGTCAGGCTGGTGAAGGTGCCAATCGTCACCAGCGCATCCAGCTTTTGCCGTGACGCCAGCCCGAAGGCCACGCCGCCGCCAAGGCTGTGGCCAACGACGATCAGCCGCCCGCCCCCGGCCCGCCGCCGTGCCTCGGCATAAAAGGCGTCGGCATCGCGCGCGAGCCCGGGCTCGTCGGCGCGGCCTGGATTGCCCGAATAGCCGCGATATTCCGCTGCTACGACGCCATAGCCCTTGGCGATGGCGGGCGCGAACCAGGCGAGCGTGCTCATCGCGCTGGAGCCGTTGCCGTGGAACACCAGCAGCGTCGGTTTGCCCGGCGCGGCCGCGACCGCAGCTCCGGTGATCGACAGCGCGTCGCTAGTTTGGACCGTGACGCGCTCGGCCCCTGCAGGGAGGACTGCGGTCGCGATTGGTGCGGTTGGCGCGGGATAAATACGGTCGTGGATCGACTGGCTCAGCACCGGGGTTGCCCCGGCAAGAAGCAGGACCGTTAAAACAAGTGCCGCGAAGGCCTTTTGCGCCGACCCGATCCGCCGCATTCGCTACCCCCCCCGCATCCGTTCTCGACCAACGTGTCATGTTTGCACGATACACCGCGATTCGCTATGGTCGGCTGCCGACTATTCCGGGGGGAAATATGTCCGACGTCACCATGACCACCGCCGCCGAACCCGATGGCGCGCCGCGCATCGCGGTGCTGGACATCCTGCGCGGGGTGGCGATCCTCGGCATCCTGTTCATGAACATCAACGACATGGGGCAGTCGATTTACGCGTCGTTCGACGATATCCGGCATCTCGGCTGGTCGCAGACCGACCGGATCGCCTGGTGGCTGCGCGAAGTGTTCGCCAATGGCACCGCCCGCTGCATGCTGGAAATGCTGTTCGGCGCGGGGATGGTGATCCTGACCGATCGTGTGGCCGATAAAGCCAATGGCTGGGTGGTGATGCGGCGCTATTATGTACGCAATCTCATCCTGTTCGCATTCGGGCTGGTGCATGTCTTCATCCTGTTGTGGCCCGGGGACATCCTCCACACCTATGGGCTGGCCGCGCTGGTCGCGTTCCTGTTCCGGCGGTTGCGCCCGCAATGGCTGATCATGATCGGCCTGACGCTGGCGTTGTTCCAATTGGGGGGCGGGGGCTATTTCGGCTATTACCTGACGCTGCAGACGCGCGCGCAAGTGGCGGCGATCGAGGCCAAGGTGGCCGCCGGAACCAAGCCGACTGCGGAAGAACGCAAGGTCCTGAAGGACAAGGCCGAGCGGGACAAAAAGCGCGCCGAGGCCCGCGCCAAATCGCACAACGACATCGCCGCCGAAGACAAAGCGCGCAAGGGCACTTTCATCACCTGGGCGCACGCACAATGGGGCTCCTTCCTCGATATCGAGTCGCAGTTCCTCGAGATATTGTTCGTATGGGAAGCGGCGAGCGTCATGCTGATCGGTGCCGCGCTTTATAAGCTCGGCATCCTGCAGGGGCGGCGCTCGCGGCGCTTTTACGTCTGGACCGCACTGATCGCTTATGCCGTCGGCATCACGCTGCGGGTCATCGGCGCGTCCGAACAGATGGAATTCGGCAATGGTCCCTATACCTTCTGGGCGAGCTATGAGTTTGCGCGGCAGGCGATGACGCTGGGGCATGTCGCGCTGATCAACCTGCTCGTCAGCAGCGCCGTCGGGGCGCGGCTGTTGCGCCCGTTCGTCGCGGCCGGGCGGACGGCGCTGTCGATCTATATCGCGCAGACGCTGATCTGCCTGTGGGTGCTGTACCCGCCATTCATGCTCGGCCTGTACGGCAAGATGACATGGGGACCGCTGATGGTAACGGCCTTCCTCATCAATGCGGCGTTGCTGATCGGCGCCAATGTGTGGGTGCGGCATTTCGACATTGCGCCGGTCGAATGGGCGTGGCGTTCGCTGGTGGAGCGCCGCGTGCTGCCATGGCGCAAGCGGGCGCGGGTGGGGCCGCAGGTGGAGGGAAGCCCGGCGCTCGCTTGAGCGAGGCGGATCGCGTCGTGGCCAGCAGGGCATGCCGGACTGCGTCCGCCACGCCCTGCCGTTTTTGGATCAGGTCGTCGAGATCGTGCCGATCAAGCCAACCACGCCACCGCGCGCGTCATTCACGGTCGAGGTAAAGCGATACCCGCCCTCGGCGAAATCGACCCGCACCTTGCGCGTATCGTACATCTCGCGGAACAGCGTTTCGAGATTGGGTTTCTGCCCGGTCATCAAGCGCATGTTGGTGCCGTTATCGTTGACATACGGCACGGCGTAGAGATGCGCGGCGGAGAAAGGGCTGTTCAGCGATGTGAACAGCATTACCCCCTCGCTGCCGCGCAGGCCGAAATTGCGATCGGCGAAATAGATCCCGCCGAACACGACATTGTCGGGATCGTTCGGTTCGAAGAAGAAGCGTTGGCGGATCTGCACGATTGGTGAATCGAGATCGCCGCTGGCGTGATCCTGCATGAAATTCTCCATGTGCCCGTGCGCGACATAGAGGTTCCCGCCCGTGCCGCCCTCGACCCCGGCGCGCCAATTGGTGACGACGAGATCTTCCGCCGTGTCGTTGAACACCAGCGCCAGCACCTTTTTCGGGTTTTCGAGGAACAGATAGAGCAGGAATGCGACCAGCACGATCACGATGATGGTGATCGCGGTCTTCATGCCCAGCGTGGTGATGCCGGTGCGCAGCGCGTTGAGGAAGGTCGCCCCGCCGCGCCAGGCGGTCCAGGTCAATTTGGCCATCGCCACGCCGATGCTGAACAGGCTGCTCGCGCCGATTTCGATGGCGAGCTGGCCCGGCGTCTTGGCGTTTTGCATCGCTTCGAGCCGTTTGGACAGACCGTACACATAGTCGGTCACTTCCTGCCCGCGATAGCCGCGGACAATTTCGAAATTATGCTGGGTCAGGCTGATATTCGGTTCGATCTCGGTGGGCTCTTCGGCCAAAGCGGCGGTGATCAGCGTGTTGTCGTCATGCGACGCGAGCTCGATGCCCTCAGCACGGTGATACTCATCGATTCCCGCGAGCGTCGCCTCCAACAGTTTTGCGATCATCTTGCGACGGCGTTGCTCGACGGTGAGTGCTTCGTTGCCGGCGATTCCGGCCAGGTCGATGCCCAGTCGCGCCTTGAAACCGTCCATGATTTCAAGCGCGGCATCGCGCGGGGACAAGCTGCGTGTTTCCAAAGGCATTGCTATTCTCCTGAAAAGGGGAAAGTCGAGGTGTCTCTCGTTTTGTTGCAGCGCGCGTTGCCAGGTCAGCTTAGCGGGCGACGCGCAAAGTGCAGGCCGAAGTTGATCCGTAACGACGGCAAGGCGGGGTTCGGCGCGGGTCGACGCATCCGCAGCCGAGCAAATTCTCGTTGCAATCCGGACGCGATGCCGCACCGCGCGCTTGCCCTCTTTACGCAGTCCCCGCGCACCGCGATAAGCGCCGACGCCGCCTGCGTTCGTCGGGCGAGGAACCATGCGGGATTGGAGATGCAGGATGCGGGCGAGTTGGGCTTTTGCGGGCGTGATGCTCGCCTGTGCGGCGGTGCCCGTGATGGCGGCTGACGCGCCGACCAAGCTGACGCTGTCGCGCGTGTTCGGCAGCCCCGATCTGTCGGGCGTGCAACCGCGCGGCGTGCGCCTGTCGCCGGACGGGACGCTGCTCACCTCGCTGCGCCCGCGCGCCGATGAGAAGGAACGTTTCGACCTGTGGGCGCTCGATACGCGCACCGGTGAGGAGCGGATGCTGGTCGATTCAAAGAAGGTCGGCAGTGGCGCGGAATTGTCCGAGGCCGAAAAGATGCAGCGCGAGCGCGCCCGCATCGCCGGGTCAAAGGGGATCGTCTCCTATGATTGGGCTCCCGACGGTAAGACGATCCTCGTGCCGCTCGATGGCGACCTGTATCTGGCGACACTCGACGGCACGACGCGGCGGCTGACCAATTCGCCCGACGGCGCGCTGAACCCCGCCATCAGCCCCAAGGGCGGGTTCGTCAGCTTCGTGCGCGGGCAGAATTTGTTCGTTCAGTCGCTTGGCGGTGGCGAAGCGCGCCAGGTCAGCCAGGACGGTGCGGGCACGGTGCATTGGGGCGAGGCCGAGTTCGTCGCGCAGGAAGAAATGGATCGCCGGACCGGCTATTGGTGGTCGCCGCAGGACACGTACATCGCGGTCGAGCGTTTTGATGAGGCTCCCGTCGGCATTGTTACCCGCGCGGCGATCGGGGCGACCGGCACGAAGGTCTATGAGCAACGCTATCCCGCCGCAGGCACGCCCAATGTCGCGGTCGAACTGTATGTGATGAAGGCCGATGGCACCGGCAAGGTGAAGGTCGATCTTGGCCAGAATCCCGACATCTATCTCGCCCGCGTCGACTGGACGCCCGATGGCAAGACGCTGCTGGTGCAGCGCGAAAGCCGCGATCAGAAGACGCTCGACATGCTCACGGTCGACCCGGAAACGGGCAAGAGCAGCATCTTGTTCACCGAGAAATCGGGCACGCGCAGCTGGCTCAACCTGACCGAAGCGTATCGCCCGCTGAAGGACGGCAGCCTGATCTGGCGCTCAGAGCGGACCGGCTATGGCCACCTTTATCGCTTTGCAAAGGGCAAGTGGACTGCGCTGACCAAGGGCGACTGGGTCGTCCAGCAACTGATCGGCGTTGACGAAGCCAAGGGGCGGCTGTTCTTCACGGGTAACAAGGATGGCGTGCTCGAACAGCATGTCTATTCGGTCGATATCGCGCATCCGGGCGTGGTGACGCGGCTGACCGAGACCGGCTGGTGGAATGGTGCCAGCATGGATCAAGCGGCGACGCGGATGATCGTGGGGCGCTCCAACCCGACCCAGCCGACGCAAGTCTATCTGGCCGATGCGACCGGCAAGCGGCTGTCGTGGATCAACGAAAATGCGGTGAAGCCGGGCCACCCATATTACCCCTATCTGGCGAGCCACCAGCAAACGACGTTCGGCACGATCAAGGCCGAAGACGGCACCGATCTCTATTATGAGATGATCACGCCGCCGCTGGAGCCGGGCAAGAAGTATCCCGTGTTCTTCCAGCATTATGGCGGCCCGGGCACCGGGCAGCAGGTGACGCGCGGCTGGGGCGGGGCGTTGCCGCAATATCTGGTGCAGCACGGCTACATCTTCTTCCAGATCGACAATCGCGGATCGTACAATCGCGGCAAGGCGTTCGAGGACCATATCTACCGCGCGATGGGCACGGTCGAAGTGGCGGACCAATTGGCGGGCGCGAAATTCATCAAGAGCCAGCCGTTCGTCGATCCCGACAAGGTGGCGATCTATGGCTGGTCCTATGGCGGCTATATGACGTTGAAAATGCTGGAGGCGAACCAGGGCGTCTATGCAGCGGGCGTTTCGGGCGCGCCGGTGACACAGTGGAACCTGTACGACACGCATTATACCGAGCGCTATATGGGCTCGCCGGTCAGTGACGCCAAAGCCTATGCCGCCTCGGGTGCGCTCGAGAATGCCCCCAAGATCAAGGATCCGCTGCTGCTGATCCACGGCATGGCGGATGACAATGTGGTGTTCACCAACTCGACCGCGCTCGCCGCGCGGATGCAGGCGACCGACACACCGTTCGAGATGATGTTCTACCCCGGCTACACCCACCGCGTCGGCGGGCCGGGGATCAGCGAGCATCTGTGGGGGACGATTTTGACGTTCCTCGACCGGAACGTGAAGGACAAACGCTAGGGTTCGGTCATCCGCAATACGCTTTCCGTCACCCCGGCCTCGTGCCGGGGTCCACCGGGCGGCTAAAGCGAGGCGTGAGGAATGAGATCACGGTAGACCCCGGGACAAGCCCGGGGTGACGGGTAGTTTAGTGCCGTCTTGCCGCCGCCCTCTAGCCCCAGCCGTGTCGCTGCCATAAAGCGCGGCGTCATGCGCTTCCTCACCACCTTCCATCTGTGGCCGTTCCTGGACACGGTTGTCAGTTACCTTGCGGCGTTCCTGCTCGGCACGCTGATCGGGGCCGAGCGGCAGTATCGCCAGCGCACTGCCGGCCTGCGCACCAACGCGCTGGTCGCGCTGGGCTCGGCGGCGTTTGTCGACCTTGGGCAGCGGCTTGGCGGCGATGTCGAGTCGATCCGGATCATCGCTTATGTCGTGTCGGGGATCGGTTTCCTCGGCGCGGGCGTGATCATGAAAGAGGGGATGAACGTCCGCGGGCTCAACACTGCGGCGACCTTGTGGTGCTCGGCGGCGGTGGGCGCGATTGCGGGGAGCGACCTCATCGCGGAGGCGGTGCTGCTGACCGGCTTCGTCATTCTCGCCAACACGATGCTGCGGCCGCTCGTCGATGCGATCAATCGCATCCCGCTCGAAGGCCACAATGTCGAGGCCACCTACACGGTGACGATCACCACCGACGTGGAGGAGGCGGGGCCGATGGGCGACTTGCTGACCGAGCATCTGGAAGCCGCGCAGCTCCCGGTGGCCGAGCTCGATGTGGTCGCGCGCGGGGAAGATCGCGTGGAGATTGTAGCCAAGCTGGTGCGTACCAATATTGCAGGCAGCGAGCTCGACGCGCTTACCGATCATCTCGCTACCGTGCATGGAATTTCCCATGCGACGTGGCAAGCGCGCACGCACGATTAGCAAAGCGATTGGACGTCCGCGCGTAATGTCGCTACGGGCGCGGTCCGAATTGGAGGATTACATGGGTTACAGGATCGTGGTCGCGGGCGCGACGGGCAATGTCGGGCGCGAGATGCTCAATATTCTGGCGGAGCGCGAATTCCCGCTGGCGGACATTGCGGTGGTGGCATCGTCGCGCAGCCAGGGTGACGAGGTCGATTTCGGCGAGACCGGGCGCAAGCTCAAGGTGCAGAATATCGACAATTTCGATCCCACCGGCTGGGACATGGCGCTGTTCGCAATCGGTTCGGACGCGACCAAGATCCACGCGCCGCGCTTTGCCGCTGCCGGTTGCACGGTGATCGACAATTCGTCGCTCTACCGCATGGACCCGGACGTGCCGCTGATCGTGCCGGAAGTGAACCCCGATGCGATCGCTGGCTATACCAAGCGCAACATCATCGCCAACCCGAACTGCTCGACCGCGCAGATGGTCGTCGCGCTGAAGCCGCTGCATGATTTCGCCAAGATCAAGCGCGTCGTCGTCGCGACCTATCAGTCGGTGTCGGGCGCGGGCAAGGCGGGCATGGACGAGCTGTTCGAGCAATCGCGCAACATCTTCGTCGGAGATTCGGCTGAGGCCAAGAAGTTCACCAAGCAGATCGCCTTCAACGTGATCCCGCACATCGACAGCTTCCTCGACGACGGGTCGACCAAGGAAGAGTGGAAGATGGTGGTCGAGACCAAGAAGATCCTCGATCCGAAGATCAAGGTCACCGCCACGTGCGTGCGCGTGCCGGTGTTCGTTGGCCACTCGGAAGCAATCAACATCGAGTTCGAGAATGAAATCTCGGCCGACCAAGCGCAGAAGATCCTGCGCGAGGCCCCTGGCGTGATGCTCGTCGACAAGCGCGAGGACGGCGGATACGTGACGCCGGTTGAATGCGTGGGCGAATATGCGACCTTCATCAGCCGCGTGCGCGAGGATTCGACCGTCGAGAACGGCCTGTCCTTGTGGTGCGTTTCGGACAATCTCCGCAAGGGCGCGGCGCTCAACGCGGTGCAGATCGCGGAATTGCTGGGCCGCCGGTATTTGAAGAAGGCGGATTGAGCGGCTTCTGAACGCCTGTTAGCCTCCAGTCGAACGCGGTCATCAGCCGATAAGGCATGACCGCGTAGACAGGGAGGCAGGGATGACCGAAACCGTCACCGGCGGCTGCCAATGCGGTCGGATCCGCTACAGCGTCGCGATCGACAATGACGATGCGTATCTGTGCCACTGCCGGATGTGCCAGCGCGCGACCGGGGGCGTGTCGATCGCCTTCAAGGGCGTGAAGATCGCCAATGTCACCTGGGCGCGCGAACCCGATCGTTATCAAAGCTCGCCGATCGCGCAGCGCGGGTTTTGCGCTGCGTGCGGCACGCCGCTGACCTTTGAATATCTCGAGCCCGGCGAGACTATGGACCTCAGCGTCGGCAGTTTCGATGATCCGTATCGCTTTCGCCCGACGCATCATTTCTCGCCCGAGACTTGGCATGAGGCGTGGCTCGACATTAAGGACCTGCCGACGACGCGGGTGGCGGACAATCCGTCGACGGTCGAGCGCTGGATGAAAGCTATTGGCAAACTCCCCGACTGAACCGCAGTTCTTCGACAGCTTCGATGGCACCCGCCTGGCGTGGCGGGAGATCGGGGAGGGACGCCCTGTCGTCCTGATCCACGGCTATTTCTCCAACGCGACGATCAACTGGATCAAATACGGCCATGCTGCGCGCATCGCCGAGTCAGGTTTTCGGGTGATCATGCCCGACCTGCGCGCGCACGGCGACAGCGCCAAGCCGCACGAGGCCGCCGCCTATCCGCCCGACGTGCTGATGCGCGACGGCTTTGCGCTGATCGCGCATCTCGGCCTCACCGATTATGATCTCGCCGGCTATTCGCTCGGCGGGCGCACCTCGATGCGGATGCTCGCCAATGGCGCGACGCCACGCCGCGCGGTCATCTCTGGCATGGGGTTGCAGGGCATCGTCGATACCGCCGGGCGTGGCAGCTATTTCCACAATGTGCTGACCAACCTCGGCAGTTTCACACGCGGCACCAGCGAATGGCTGACCGAAGCGTTCCTCAAGACGACTGCGGGCGATCCGGTCGCGCTGCTGCACATTCTCGACACCTTCGTCGACACGCCGCGCGATGCGCTCGACCATATCACCACGCCGACGCTGATCCTGACCGGCGAGGACGATGACGACAACGGCTCGGCGCAGGACCTCGCGGCGGCGCTGCCCGATGCGCGCTATCAGGCGATCCCCGGCAACCATATGAGCGCGGTGCTCAAACCCGAATTGGGCACGGCGATCGCGGCGTTTCTGGCGGCTTGACCCTGCGCGCGGTGGCGCACAGGTTGCGCCATCTTTGCAAATGGGGACTCACATGATCCGCACTGGAATTTCGTCGCTCGCCCTGATTCTGTCGCTGGCGTCGGCACCCGCTTTCGCCAACCCGGCAGCCGCACCCGCCGCCGCTGCCGCAGCACCGACCGTCGCCGAGGCAGATGCGTTCGTAGCGCGCGCGGAAAAGGAACTGGCCGATTTCTCCACCCCGGCGCAGCAGGCGGCGTGGATCAACGCAACCTACATCACCGACGACACCGACGCGATCGCCGCGAAGTTCGGTGCGGAGGGGACCGAGATGGGGGTCCGCTTCGCGCTCGAGGCGGCGAAATATGCGGGTGTGCCCGGCCTGTCGTTCGATACCAAACGCAAGATCGATCTGCTGCGCAACGGCCTGACGCTGCCTGCGCCGACCACGCCCGGTGCCGCATCCGAGCTTTCGACGATCGTGACGAAGCTCGGATCGGACTATGGCAAGGGCAAGGGCACGCTTGACGGCAAGCCGATCAACGGCAGCGACATCGAGGCGGCGATGGGCACGGTGCGCGATCCCGCCAAGTCGAAGGAGATGTGGGTCAGCTGGCACGACGCTGTCGGCGCGCCGATGCGCAAGGATTTCGCACGCGAAGTGGTGATCGCCAACCAAGGTGCCAAGGGCCTCGGCTATGCCGATGTCGGCGCGCTGTGGCGTTCGGGCTATGACATGACCCCGGCGCAGTTTGAGGCCACCACCGATACGCTGTGGAAGCAGGTCGAGCCGCTCTACAAGGCGCTCCACACCTATGTCCGCTGGAAGCTGAACGGCCCAATATGGCGATGCGGTGCAGCCCAAGACAGGGCCGATCCGCGCCGATCTGCTGGGCAATATGTGGGCGCAGGAATGGGGCAACATCTATGATGTGGTAGCCCCGGCGGGCGCGGGCGATGTCGGCTATGATGTCGGCGATCTGCTCAAGGCCAAGGGCTATGACCCGATCAAGATGTTCAAGACCGGCGAGGGCTTCTACTCCTCGCTCGGGTTCAAGCCGCTGCCCGACACCTTCTGGGCGCGCTCGCAAATCGTGAAGCCGGCCGACCGCGAAGTGGTCTGCCATGCCTCGGCCTGGGACATTGACAGCAAGGATGACGTGCGCATCAAGATGTGCACCAAGGTCAATGGCGACGATTTCGTCACCATCCATCACGAGATGGGCCACAATTATTACCAGCGCGCCTACAAAAATCAGCCCTTCCTCTATGAGAATGGCGCGAATGACGGCTTCCACGAAGCGATCGGCGATTTCGTCGCTTTGTCGATCACGCCTGATTATCTGGTGAAGATCGGCCTGCTCGATCCGGCCAAGGTGCCGAGCCCCGACAAGGATATCGGCCTGCTGCTCAAGCAGGCGATGGACAAGGTTGCCTTCCTGCCGTTTGGTCTGCTGGTCGACAAATGGCGCTGGGGTGTCTTTTCGGGCGCGACGCCGGAGGGGCAGTATGAAAAGAGCTGGAACGACCTGCGGCTGAAATATCAGGGGATCGTACCCCCGGTCGCGCGCGACGAGACGCGCTTCGATCCCGGCGCGAAATACCATGTTGCGGCCAGCGTGCCGTATGCGCGCTATTTCCTCGCCCGGCTCTATCAGTTCCAATTCTATCAGGCGGCGTGCAAGCAGTCGGGCTGGACCGGGCCGCTGCATCGTTGCTCCTTTTACGGCAATAAGGAGGTCGGCGCGAAGCTGAACGCCATGCTGGAAATGGGGCAGTCGAAGCCGTGGCCCGAGGCACTGGCCGTGTTTACGGGCACCCGCGAGATTTCGGGCCAGGCGATGGTCGATTATTTCGCACCGCTAAAGGCGTGGCTGGATAAGCAGAATGAGGGCAAGCCGCAGGGGTGGTGATGCTTGGGGGGGAAGGTCGGTCGGCCTCCCCCCAAACTTCTGGTTCCGCCGGGCGCAAGGCCGGGCGATAGGTCGCCTCAGTTGGGGATCGTCCCTTCATCGGCGATGCCCGCTTGGAAGGAAGCGCTGGAATCGCTGCCATCGGCCTGATGTGCATGTTCGCCGGGGTTCAGCGGCTCGACCTTTGGTGCGCTGCTGCGGAGCGTGAATAGCGCTGCCGCCGCTGCGCCCGCTGCCGCAATGCCACCAATGATTGCGGCCAGACCCCAGCGGTTGCGCGGTTGGGTCGCGGTGCTTTTCGTCGCCGGAGCCTTTTTCGCGGTCGTCTTGCGCGGAGCAGCAGCCTTGCGGGGTGTCGCGGGCTTGCGCGGGCTCGCGGGCTTGGTCGCGGTGTCGGTCGGCTTTTTCGGCGGCGTGGCCATGAGAGGCTCCCTTGTTCGTTGAGCAGACGTAACGCGCGAGCGCCGCGCAGTTTCCCGAGGATCTTAGCGGAACGGTGGTTCGTTGAAGGCGCGCAGCTTGCGGCTGTGCAGCTTCTTGCCTTCGCGGCGCAGCTCCTCGCACGCCTCGATGCCGATCCGCATATGCTCGCTGATCGCGCGTTCGTAGAAGCGATTGGCTTGGCCCGGCAGCTTCAATTCGCCGTGCAGCGGTTTGTCCGAAACGCATAGCAAGGTGCCGTAGGGCACGCGGAAGCGGTAGCCCTGCGCCGCGATCGTCGCCGATTCCATGTCGATGCCGACCGCGCGGCTGAGCGAGAAGCGCAGCGCCGAGCGTGAATATTGCAGTTCCCAGTTGCGATCGTCGGTGGTGACGATCGTGCCGGTGCGCAGCCGACGCTTGAGTTCGTCGCCCGACTGGCCCGAAATCGTCTCGGCGGCGCGGGCGAGCGCCAATTGCACTTCGGCAATGGCGGGCACCGGGATCGCCGGGGGCAGCACATCGTCGAGCACATGGTCGTCACGCAGATAGGCGTGGGCGAGGACATAGTCGCCGATCCGCTGGCTAGGGCGGAGGCCGCCGCAATGGCCGATCATCAACCACGCCTCGGGGCGCAGGACGGCCAGATGATCGCAAATCGTCTTGGCATTGGCCGGTCCCACGCCGATATTGACCAGCGTGATGCCGGTGCCGTCTTCGGCCATCAAATGATAGGCCGGCATCTGGTGCCGCCGCCACGCGCTGGTATCGGCCAGCATCGCCTCGACATCGTCGCCTGCGCGCATCACCACGCCGCCGGCACCGGAAACGCCGGTGTAGCGGCTTGGCTTGCCGTCTTCACCGGGCTCCAGTTGCGCGCACGCCCAGCGGACGAACTCGTCAACGTAGCGGTGGTAATTGGTGAACAGCACATAGCGCTGAACATGTTCGGGCGGCGTACCGGTGTAGTGCCGTAACCGTGCGAGCGAGAAATCCGTGCGCAAACCATCGAACAGCGCCAGCGGGCGCGCGCCGTCGGTGACGGTATACAGCCCGTCGGCGATCTCGTCCCCAATATGGGCCAGGTCGGTCGCTGGAAAATGACGCGCCAGTTCCAGCGCTGAGACCTGATCCAGGCTCAGGGCATGGCCGGGATCGATCACATAGGGGAAGGGGATTTCCTGGCGGCCTTCGACCGCTTCGACCGTGACGTCATAATCTTCGATCAGCAGCGTCAATTGCTCGGTCAGATAATCGGCGAAAATCGCTGGCTTGGTGACGCTGATCGCATAATCACCCTCGGTTACCAGCCGCCCAAACGAACGCCGCGGGGTCGGCCGATCGCTCCCTCCGCGATAGTGCAGCCGAATCTCGGGGTAGGCGAAACTCCCGTCTGTGCGCGTATGCGGCGCAGGCGGGGTTCCAGTGGTGAGATAGGTGGTCAGCGCCGCCTGCAGGCGATCGACCGAAGCGCGATAAAGCCGGTCGAGTTCAGCGACGATGGCGGCGGCGGGGCTGGAAGCGTGCGTCATGGATAGCCGCTACGCCGCTATCGTTACGCGCGCAAGACCAAGGGGCGTATTGCGGATACGCCCCTTGGGGCGATCAAGCCTTTTTCGGCGTGGTCGCGGTCGCGTCATCCTTCGACAGGATCTTGCTGGCACCGAAGGCGGCACCCGCCACTGCGGCTGCTGCTCCGGCCGCAATGCCGACGGCGGCGAGCGGGTGCTCCTTCACCGCCTCGACGGTCGCCTCGAACGCATCGTTCAGCGCGCCCTTGGCTTGCTCGAACAAGCCCTCGGCCTGCTCGATGATCGTGTCGTTAGCCGGGGGAGTGGTCGAATCGCGGGTCGTATCGGTCATGGCTTGGCCCTTTTCTGGAACGTCCTCTTGCAACCGATCGGCAGCACGGCGGGTTCCACGCTTTCCGACGCCAATCGCAATAATCGTTCGGCCCGGCGTGAGCCAGGCCGACAGGATCAGATCTCGCTTAGCAGATGTTCGGCCGAGGACACTTCAAAGGCACCCGGCGCTTCGACGTTAAGCTGTTCCACCACGCCGTCATTGACCAGCATCGAATACCGCTGGCTGCGCTCGCCCATGCCGAACTTCGAACCGTCGAAGGTCAGGCCGACCGCCTTGGCGAAGTCGGCATTGCCGTCGGCGAGCATGGTGATGGCGTCGGCATTGCTTGCCTTGCCCCATGCGCCCATCACAAAGGCGTCGTTGACCGAGGTGAAGGCGATCTCGTCCACGCCCTTGGCCTTGATCTCATCGGCCTTGTCGACAAACCCAGGCAGATGGCGTGCCGAGCAGGTCGGGGTGAAGGCACCGGGAACCGCGACCAGCGCGACCTTGCGGCCTTTAAAGAACTCGTCCGAGCTGACCTGATTGGGGCCATCGGCGGTGACTTTGGTGAGCGTGATCGTGGGGATGCGGTCGCCGACGCTGATCGTCATGGGAATCTCTCCTGATGGGGCCGCCCGACTAGAAGGTGCGGCGCGGTGTACCTCGTGCAAGCGCGCTCGAATTTCAAGCGTGGCGAGGGACGCCGTCCGCGGTTATGCTGTCCGCATGGACTCCGCCCGCAATCTCACTGGCCAATTCCTGCTCGCAATGCCCGGCATTGGCGACCCGCGCTTCGATCGCGCGGTGATTGCGATGTGCGCGCATGATGCGGAGGGCGCGCTCGGCATTGGCATTGGCGCGACGATCGCCGGGGTCGGGTTGCACACGGTGCTGCAGCAGTTGGAGATCGAGCTTGGCGTCGCACCCGATGTTCCGGTGCATTTCGGCGGGCCGGTCGAGCCTCGGCGCGGTTTCGTCGTCCATGCCCTCGATTGGGCTGGTCAGGATACGATCGAAGTGGTCGGGCATGCGGGCGCGCTCTGGGCGCTGTCGGGGACGACCGATGTGCTGAAGGCGATTGCCGCTGGCTGCGGCCCGTCGCGCTGGCTGGTCGCTTTGGGCTATGCCGGTTGGGGCGAGGGGCAACTCGACGGCGAGATGACGCGGCACGGTTGGCTGAACGTGCCGGGTGACCTCGATTTGCTGTACGGCTGCGATGCCGAAGGACGTTGGGAGGCGGGGTTCGCCAGCGCAGGCATCGATTCGCGGCTGCTCGCGAACGAGACGGGCTGGGCTTAAGGTCCCCTCGATTACCTTGTCGTTGGATAACGACTTAAGAATAAGTCACTTTAAGATGCTGGGCGGCGTGCTCGCCTGCGATTTATCTCGATAATCGCCCTGCTTTGCTTGTGCACATTTGTCGCACGCAGTCGCGATGTGTTGCATTTGAAAGAAAAATATTATCTCCTCCGTTTGTACGAAGAATCGGGGGAGGCGAAATATGTTCGGGTCTGTCGTTCTTGAAGTTTCTTTGGGCGTAATGCTGACATTCAGCTTTTTCAGTATTATCATGACATCGGTCCGCGAGGGGATTGAGGCGCTGCTCAAGACGCGGGCAAAGCTTCTGGAAAAAACGATCAAGGAAATGCTTGGGCGCGACCCGGACGCCCTCAGCGCTTTCTACAAAAATCCCGCTATTAACGCTCTCTTTCCAGGGGATTATGTTGCAAAGGGGCGAAATCTTCCATCCTATATTCCGGCAGCCAATTTCGCTGCCGCTATGGTCGACCTTGTTAAGGTGCCGGCATCGCTGCCACAGCCAGTCCAATCTGCGCTCGCACCGTTCATCGCGGGAGCAAATGACGAGGCTGATGCTGTTCGCAGCAGGCTTGAGGCATGGTTCAACAGCGCGATGGACCGCGTGAGCGGGAGCTATAAGCGACAGTCGCAGCTCTGGTTTATCGTGCTCGGTTTCCTCGCCGCAGCCGTCATGAACATCAATCCGCTCCTGATCGGCAATCGCCTTGCGAGCGACCAGCAGCTGCGTGCCGATGTCGTCGCGTTTGCTCCCCATATGAATCAAACAGGCACGCTTGATCCGGACGCGGTGAACGCCATCACCGGTCAGTTCAAGGCTGTCGGGCTGCCGATCGGATGGAGCAGCGATTGTAAACCAGCCGAGATTTTCGTGTTTTCCACGCCCGACAAGAATAGTTGCTATGATAAGGGGGACGGGCTCGGGAAGAGCCTGGGCGGATGGCTGATTGCGGCATTCGCCGCTATGCTCGGGGCGCCGTTCTGGTTCGATTTGCTGAATCGGATCGTCAATCTGCGGGCGTCGCTCAAACCGACCGAGCCTGATCCTTCGTCTTAGAAGCGGGATTGGCTGAGGCGCGCGCTGCGATGAACATATAAAGACATCTTTATATTTGATTTGCAGGCAAACCCACGGTACGGGCCGCGTCATCAACCAAACCGGAGATACCCGCGTGGCCACCGTTCTTGACCGTCCGACCGACTATGTCGTCGCCGACATCACCCTTGCCGATTTCGGCCGCAAGGAGATCAATATCGCCGAAACCGAAATGCCGGGCCTGATGGCGCTGCGCGAGGAATTCGGTGCGTCGCAACCGCTCAAGGGCGCGCGGATCACCGGTTCGCTGCACATGACGATCCAGACCGCAGTGCTGATCGAAACGCTGACCGCGCTCGGCGCGCAAGTGCGCTGGGCGACCTGCAACATCTTCTCGACTCAGGATCATGCTGCGGCGGCGATTGCGGCGACCGGCGTTCCGGTGTTCGCGATCAAGGGCGAGAGCCTGGCTGAGTATTGGGATTATGTCGGTGATATCTTCAACTGGGGTGCGGGCACCTCGGGCGAAACCGCCAACATCATCCTCGACGACGGCGGCGACGCGACGATGTTCGCGCTCTGGGGTGCCAAGCTCGAAGCCGGTCATACGCTCGGCGAGCCCGAGAATGACGAGGAAGTCGAATTCCAGCGCGCGCTGAAGGCGTTCGTCGCCAAATATCCGGGTTACCTGACCGAGACCGTCAAGAACCTGAAGGGCGTTTCGGAAGAGACCACCACCGGCGTCCACCGCCTGTACGAGATTGCGAAGAAGGGCGAGCTGCCCTTCCCGGCGATCAACGTCAACGACTCGGTGACAAAGTCGAAGTTCGACAACCTTTATGGCTGCAAGGAATCGCTGGTCGACGCGATCCGTCGCGCCACCGACGTGATGCTCGCCGGCAAGGTTGCTGCGGTCGCCGGTTTCGGCGACGTCGGCAAGGGCTCGGCGCAGTCGCTCCGCAATGGCGGTGCGCGCGTGATGGTCACCGAAATCGATCCGATCTGCGCGCTGCAGGCGGCGATGGAGGGCTTCGAAGTCGTGACGATGGAAGAGGCGGTGACCCGCGCCGACATCTTCGTCACCGCAACCGGTAACGCCGACGTGATCACCGCCGATCACATGAAGGCGATGAAGCCGATGTCGATCGTGTGCAACATCGGCCACTTCGACAGCGAAATTCAGATCGCCGCGCTGTCGAACTATGAGTGGAACGAAGTTAAGCCGGGCACCGATCTGGTGACCTTTCCCGACGGCAAGCAGATCATCGTCCTGGCCAAGGGCCGCCTGGTGAACCTGGGTTGCGCGACGGGCCACCCGTCGTTCGTGATGTCGGCCAGCTTCACCAACCAGACGCTCGCGCAGATCGAGCTGTGGACCAAGGGCGAGAACTACAAGAACGAAGTGTACGTCCTGCCGAAGCACCTCGACGAAAAGGTGGCCGCGCTCCACCTGGACAAGCTGGGTGTGAAGCTTTCAAAGCTGACCCCGAAGCAGGCCGGTTACATCGGCGTGCCGGTCGAGGGACCGTTCAAGCCGGATCATTATCGCTACTGATATCGACCACGCCGCGCGAGATCTTCGCGCTCGCAAACCTGGCCGCTTCGGACCAAAAGGCCCGAAGCGGCTTTTTTGATGCAAAATTGCTACACAACTGAAACATTCAGTCGCAATTCAGAAACACTCGCTTGCAACAGCCACGCATTTCCAATCTCTTGGGCCGGTCAGGTGCATCGCACCTTTTCCAATTTTGGGGGCCCAAATGAAATCGCCATATACCGCGCGAGTGTTGCTCGTTCTTTCCGCATCCGTTTCGGCGTTGACCGTCGGGACGTCGGCTTTCGCCCAAGCTGCTCCGCCAGTGGACGCGCAGAGCAGCAAACCCGCGGCTTCCGCAGCCGAGCCGGACACGGACAAAGCTCCGGCCGTGGACATCGTCGTTACCGGGTCGCGCATCGCGCGTCCGAACCTATCGTCGCCCAACCCTGTCACCAGCATTCAGGGCGAGGAATTTTTTCATAGCGGTTCGGTCTCGATCGGCGATCAGCTCAACCAGCTGCCGCAGCTTGCGTCGACCTTCAGCCAGTCGAACTCGACGCGCTTTCTGGGCACCGCCGGTCTCAACCTGATCGACTTGCGCAACCTTGGGACGCAACGCACCCTCGTTCTCGTCAACGGCCGCCGCCACGTGGCAGGCGACATTTTGAACTCGGGCACCTCGGTCGACACCAACACGATCCCGACCGATTTGATCGACCGCGTCGATATCGTCACGGGTGGTGAGTCGGCGATTTATGGTTCCGACGCGATCGCGGGCGTGGTCAACTTTGTTCTGAAGGATCACTTCCAGGGTCTGGAAGCGCGCGCGCAGAGCGGCGTCAGCACCTATGGCGACGGTTCGGCACAGTTCGCGAGCGTGCTTGCGGGCAAGAACTTCAGTGAGGGGCGCGGCAACATCGCGGTCAACGCTGAATATGCGCATCAGAGCCAGTATTTCGGCAGCGGTCGCGATTATCTGAACCAGCAAAGCGCCTTCATCCAGGTTAATCCAAACCCTAGCGCAGGCAATCCGGGATACCGGTATTTCAACGACGTACGTAGCGCATCCTATAGCGAAACCGGCCTTATCCGCTTTGGCGGTACGCCTTCGCTCAACGGCGGCACAGCCCCCAACGGGTCTCTCTATTACGTTCCGTATCAGTTTACGCCGGACGGCAGCCTCGTTCCGCTGACGGGCCAACGCGTTGGTTATGGTCCGAACGGATCCTTCATCGGCGGCAATGGCAGCAACTTCCGCAGTGGTGACGAATTCCAGATCCAGCCGCGGCTGGACCGGGTCAATATCAGCATGGTCGGCCATTACGAGATCTCGCAGGCGCTGGTGCCTTTTGTCGAGGCAACATGGTCGCATACAACGGTGTTCGGGGCAGGTTCGGGAGGCCCGGCCTTTATCAATGGCACGGCACTTGATGGTGATCCGCGCGAGTCGTTGCGGTTGGATAACCCATATCTGACTGCGCAAGCGCGCGGGGTTATCACCGCCAATCTGCTAGCGGCCAAGCCTAGTGCCGTCATCACCGATTCTACAACGTTCCGGGTTCGCGAAGTTCTCGAAGGGCTTGGCAACCGTTCGGAGCTGTCGCACCGTGACACCTATCGGATCGTCGCTGGTATCAAGGGCGATTTCAACGGTAACTGGCATTACGAACTTTCTGGCAACTATGGCGAGTTCCGAGAGAAGACAGAAATTCTCGGCAACCTGAACAAGCAGCGGTTTTTGCTCGCGAACGACCCGGTAAAGAATGCTAGTGGTCAGATTGTATGCCGTTCACAAGTCGATCCTACAGCCGGAGTCGGCTATAGCGGCGTCGTAAGCCCCGTGAACCAAGCTAAAATCCTGGCGAACGACATTTCATCTTGCGTTCCGATCAACGTGTTTGGCGGTCAATTCACCGATGCACAGAGGAATTATCTGCTCCAGAACACAACTGCGATCGGAAAAATTACGCAGCTTGATATCAGCGGGTTCGTTTCCGGCGATTCGCAGCAGCTATTTTCGCTGCCGGGCGGTCCGATTGGTTTCTCGCTCGGTGGTGAATACCGTCGTGAGACAAACCAATATCAACAGGACGTGCTCGTTTCGGCAGGCTACACCTTCTATAATTCGATCCCTGATTTCATCGCTCCGGCCTTGGAGGTTAAGGAGGCATATGGCGAATTACGGGTTCCGCTTCTGAAGGACATTCAGTTCATTCGCGAATTGACCGTTTCGGGTGCTGGTCGTATCTCCAATTACAATAACAAGACCGGGACCGTTTATTCGTATAACGGCTCCGTAATCTGGCGTCCGGTCAATGACTTGACACTGCGGGCCAGCTATGCGCGCGCTGTTCGCGCGCCTAACCTCGGTGAATTGTACACACCCGCCGGGACGAATTTCCAGTTCATTACGGATCCTTGCTCGAAGGATCACCTTGATGAAGGGCCCAATCCCGCCAACCGCAAAGCGAATTGCGCCGCTGCGGGACGCCCGGCTACCTATAACTTCCAGCCCGCGAACTCGCTACGTTATTTAAGCGGCGGCAATCCGAGTTTGAAGGCGGAGACGTCGGATTCCTATACCTTGGGCGGTGTGTTCCAGCCGCATTGGGTACCGGGCCTCGCGATCACGGTCGACTATTACAACATCAGGGTGGACCAGGCGATTTCATCCGTAGATGCGCAGACCATCATCAACCAGTGTTACGATTTGGCCACGTTGAACAACCAATATTGCGGCCTTTTCAAACGGGCGGGTGCCGCCGGTGGCCCGACGGAAGAGCCGTTCCAAATTCTGGAAGGCTCGCTCCTGTCCGCAGGCGTGAACTACGCATCGCTGAAGGCGCGTGGTATCGATGCCGAGGTCAGCTATACGCACCAGATCGGGAATTACGGAAAGCTCTCGGTTCATGGGAATTACACCCATGTTATTCAACGTGACGACTTCACCGATCCGACTGATCCCACCAATATCACACGGTATCTCGGCAACGTGGGAACACCGGTGGACCGTTTCAGGATCGCCAGTGAATTCAAAAGTGGTCCGGTTACGTTTGGTTACACCGTGCGGTGGTATGGTCCGCAATATGTTGGTGACTACACCAACTACAATCCTTTGAACGGCAATCCGCCACAGCAGCCTTATTACGCCGACTATAAGACGTATCCGGCTGTCGCCTATCATGATCTTCGTGTCGCGATGGACGTTGGCACGAAATACAACATGTACCTGGGCGTGACGAACCTTGCCGACAAGCACCCGCCGCTCGACCTGACGGGCCTGGGCGGTGGCAGCGGCCAATATGACGTGATGGGACGCTTCCTGTATGCAGGTGTCGTCGCCAAATTCTGACACGGCTTTAATTTGGGAGTTTGGGGGCGGTATCGCGAGATACCGCCCTTTTTTTGATCAGGCTGCGAGCGGCGGTTGGTTGAAGTCGAATGCAGCCTCGTTCGCGCTTTGACCTTCCTTCCTTGGACCGACTTGGCCTATGCAAGTTATATGGGTCAGGGCTTTGTGCGGTGAGCGAACTTCCAGAACTGAGCGCGGTTCTAATCGGTGCCGCATTCGCCCTATTGATTGGTGGGGCGTCTTGGAATCTGTTTCTCGGCATGCGCGCGCGGCGCGAGGCGAGGGCGACCTTTGCCGCGAATGCCCGGCTTGAAGCCATGCTTGCGTCAGCCCCAGCGCTGGCGCTGACCATACGGAGCGATGGCCGCGTTGATTGCCCACCGCGCCTCGCGGACTGGCTCGGCTTGGCCGCGCTGCCACGCTACCTCGAAGATCTGACCACGAGCGATGCAGGGCTTGCGGCAGAGGACTTCGCCGCCCTTTCGTCAGACGTTGCGGCCGCGCAAAAGTCCGGGCGGCCCTTCTCGCGTGCGCTGCGGGTGAAGGGATCGGCGCGCGCGCTCATGATCCGTGGCGCGCGCGTTCCCAAGGCGTTTCAAGCGCCAGGCGGCGTTATCCTGTGGGTCTTTGACGCGACCGACACGGAAGATGAGATTGCGCAGCTCGGAGTGGCCATCGGCCAGGCGACCGCGCTGTATGAAGATCTCAGCGGTGTCATCCAGGCGGCACCCATGCCGATGTGGTACCGGGGGGCCGACTTGCGGCTGGCCATGGTCAATTCGCAATATGTCGACGCCGTCGAAGCGGCGTCTGCCGAGGACGTAATCGCGCGCGGGCTCGAGCTGGTGGAGGGATCGGGCGTCGGCGGGCCGCTCGGCAACGCCGTGTTGGCGCGCGATGCGAGATCGGTGCAGTCGCAAACGATGCCCGCGACGATCCGCGGTGAGCGACGGATGCTGCGCGTGTATGACGCCCCGCTCTCAACCGGGGGCGTCGCCGGCTTTGCGATTGATATTGAGGATCTGGAGCAAGCCCGCGCACGCTTGAAGCGCTTCGATGATGCGCAGCGCGCGATGTTGGACCGGCTCTCGGCGGGCGTGGTGCAATTTGGGGCCGACCGCTCGCTGGTCTTCTGCAATCAACCGTTTCGGCGCTTGTTCGCCATGAAGGCCGAATGGCTGGCGGATCGCCCCGAATTCGACCGGGTGCTGGAACGGATGCGCGAAGCCAAACGCCTGCCCGAAGTGCGCGACTTTCCCGGCTGGAAGGCCGAGCGGCGCGACTGGTTTCTCGCGGCGGGCGGCGGACAGGAGGAAGAATGGCATCTTCCCGGCGGCGCGCATCTGCGCGTCGTTGCGCAACCCTTGCCCGATGGTGGCCTATTGCTGATCTTCGAGGATCGCACCGAACAGGTGCAATTGGCCAGTGCCCGCGACACCTTGTTGCGCGTGCGCACCGCGACCTTCGAGAATCTCTATGAGGCGTTGGGGGTGTTTGCCGCCGATGGTCGGCTGCAATTGTGGAACAACAAGTTCCGGCTGGTGTGGGGATTCGACGAGGAATTCCTGGCGACGCATCCGCGCGTCGACGTACTCGCCGAAGCCGCGTCGCGCCAGCTTGCCAATCCGGCGCGGGCTTCGTTGATCGCGGACCTTGTTCGTGCCGCGACCGTCGAGCGGCAGCAGCGCGGCGGCCGCGTCGGTTTCGCCGATGGCCGACATTTCGAATTTGCAGCCGTGCCGTTGCCCGATGGCAATGGCCTGTTCACGATGCTGGACATCTCCGACAGTCGCCGGATCGAGCGCGCACTGCGCGATCGCAATGAAGCGCTGGAGGCGGCCGATCGCATCAAAACCTCGTTCGTCGCCACGATGAGCTACGAATTGCGCACGCCACTGACTTCGATCAGCGGTTTCGCCGAGATGCTAAACGAGGGCTATGCCGGGAAGCTGAGCGCCTCCGCGTCGGGATATGTCGAGGCGATTCTCCAATCGGTCGAACGCCTCGGTATGCTGGTCGACGAAGTGCTGGACCTTACGCAAGCCGAGGGCAAGGCCCCTGAACTCGACATGCAGCCGATCGATCTTGGCGCGGTTGCGCAGGCCGCCGCCGATGCGGTGGCACCCCTGGCCAACAAGCGAAAGCTGGATTTCGCCGTGGAGATCCTGCCGTCAACCGGCGCGATAACGGGGGATGCCCGGCGGCTGCAACAGGTGATCGAGCATCTGTTGCGCCATGCCGTCGCGGGTACGCCGGCCGGGGGGCGGGTTCTGCTCCACACTGACGGTACCGATGCCACGGCGCGGATCGTGGTGTCCGACGACGGGGTGGGGATGAGTCCGCAGGCGGTGACGCGTGCCTTCGATCGCTTCGCGCAACCGGGGATCACCCGCGACGGGGAACGCGCTTTGGGATTGGGCCTGCCGCTCGCCAAGCAGTTTGTCGAGGCGCATGGCGGCACGATCGAACTGCTGTCCGAAGCCGGGCAGGGGACGTTGATCACTGCCACCCTGCCGCGCCGGTGAAGGCGGAGCGGGGTCGATATGATGCTGACAGGATGTTGAGATGATTCTGGCCGGTCCTCAAGCGAGCGAATCCTTTGGAGCACGATTGGCCGAGTTGGTCCGCCCTGGCGATGTGGTGACGTTGTCGGGCCCGCTTGGGGCGGGCAAGACCAGCATTGCGCGCGGTCTTCTCGCCGCGCTTGGGTTGCAGGGAGAGGCCCCGAGCCCGAGTTTCGCAATCGTGCAGCCTTACGCCCCCCCTGAGGTGCGGATGCCGGTGTTGCATATCGATCTGTACCGGATCGATGATTCCCACGAGATCGCCGAACTAGGGCTCGACGATGCGGCGGGTGATTCGGTGTTGCTGATCGAATGGCCGGAACGGGCACCGGGCTGGTGGCCCGATGCACTGCCGCTCGTCCTGGAGATGTTGCCGGATGGCACCCGCCGCTTGACAGCCGACGTGCCCGCTGGCTGGAAGGATCGATGGCAGCAGATATGATCCCCCCGGCGGCGGCCGCCGCGTTCCTGGCCGCGAATGGGTGGCGCGATGCCACGATCGAGCCCGTCGCAGGCGATGCGTCCTTCCGGCGCTATTTTCGCGCGGTAAAGGATGGACGGAGCGCGATCCTGATGGACGCGCCGCCGCCCAATGAGGATCCGCGCCCCTTTATCGATATTGCGCGCTGGCTTGGGGAACGCGGTTTCGCGGCACCCGCGATCCACGGGATCGACCTCGACCTGGGCCTGGTGCTGCTCGAGGACTTTGGTGACGTGCGGATGCGCGAGACCGTGGACGGCGATGCTTCGCGTGAACCGGCGCTTTATGGTTCCGCAATCGATCTCCTGGTCCGCTTGCACCGTGAGGATCCCGCGACGCCGGTTGCCTATGATCGGGCGACGCTGCACCGCGAAGCCAATTTGCTGACCGAATGGTATTGTCCGGCGCTGGGGATCGCACCCGATCAGGCGGCTTATGATGCCGCGTGGGACGCCGTGTTCGACCATGCGCTCGCGGGGCCGGCGGTGACTGTCCTGCGCGATTACCATTCGGAAAACCTGATGCTCCTCGGCGGCGATACGCTGGGGTTGCTGGATTTTCAGGATGCGCTGGCGGGCCACCCCGCTTACGATCTTGTGTCGCTGCTGCAGGATGCGCGACGCGACGTCGACGAATATGTCGAAGCGGCGATGGTGGCGCGCTACAAAGCGGCGACGGGCGCGGGCGAAGCGTTCGATATTGCCTACCATGTCCTCGGCGCGCAGCGGAACGCCAAGATCATTGGGATTTTCACGCGGCTGTGGCAGCGCGACGGCAAGACCCGCTATGCCGCTTTGTGTCCGCGGGTGTGGCGCTATCTCAACCGCGATCTGGAGCATCCCGCGCTTGCCCCGGTCAAGGCCTGGTTCGATGCGACCATTCCGTTCGAGTTGCGCGGCGATCCGATGGTGTTGGCGGCATGATGAAGCCCAAGCGCACGCTCAACATCCGGCCGGAGCCGGGTGGTACGGTGCCCAAAACCGCGATGGTGATGGCGGCCGGTCTCGGCAAGCGGATGCGCCCGCTGACCGCCACCCGCCCCAAACCGTTGATCGAAGTGGCAGGCAAGCCCTTGATCGGCCACGTGTTCGATCGGTTGCGCGCAAGCGGTATCGAGCGCGCCGTGGTGAACGTCCACTATCTTGCCGATTCGCTTGAAGCCTATTTGCACAATCGCGAGACGGGCATCGACATTGTCGTTTCCGACGAACGCGGTCGCTTGATGGAAACGGGCGGCGGGCTTGTGCAGGCGCGCGGCTTGCTGGGCGACGAGCCGTTTCTGGTGGTGAACAGCGACAATCTTTGGGTCGACGGGCCCTCGGATGCGATCAAGATGCTGGCGGCGCGCTGGGACGACGCGACGATGGATGCACTGTTGCTGATGGTCCCGCTGGCCCGCGCAAACCATCATGGCGGGCGCGGTGATTTTCGCCTTGCCCCCGATGGGCGTATTCTTGGGCGGCGGCCGCCTGGGCGGCTTGCGCCGTTCGTTTATACGGGCGTGCAAATCCTGTCGCCGCGCGTGATTGCGGATTGGCCCGAAGGTCCGTTCTCGACCATGCTGTTCTGGGAGCGGGCGATTGCGGCCGGGCGCGCTTACGGCCTGGTCCATCAGGGTCTGTGGTTCGACGTTGGCACACCGGGGGCCGTTCCGTTGACGGAGGCGATGCTCGCCGATGGTTGAGGCGAAGGGTCCCAGGCTCTTCACCATCCCGGCGCATCGCGCCTTCGCGGACGCGTTGGCTGCGGGGCTGATCCGGCAATTTGGCGGCGACGATCTTGGTTTGGCGCGCGGGCTGGTGCTGCTGCCCAACAACCGCGCCAAGCGTGCGCTGACCGATGCCTTTGTCCGGGCAAGCGCGGGCGGACTGTTGTTGCCGCGGATGGTCGCGATCGGCGATCCCGCGCTCGACGAGGCGGTGGGCGCGGCGTTCGATCCGGCAGATGATCCGGTGCCGGTCCCGCCCGCAGTCGCGCCGCTGCAACGGCGGATGATCCTCGCGCGGCTGGTCTCGGAGGAGCGCGTGCGCGCAGGCCAAGCGATCGATGCGGCGGAGGCGGTGCGGCTGGCGGGCGAATTGGCGCGCACGCTCGACCAATTGCTGGTCGAGGAAATCGCGCCGCACCGCTTGCGCGACATCGAGCTCAACGAAGCGATGTCGGCGCATTGGCAGCGCGCGCTCGACCTGTTCGCGGTGGTGCTGGATCGCTGGCCGGCCGAGCTGCAGCGGATCGGGCGGATTGACGCCGCCGAACGGCGCGGGCTGTTGTTGCAGCGGCTTGCCGAACGCTGGGATCGTGACCCGCCCGCCGGTTTCGTATGCGCTGCGGGCATCACTGACAGTGCGCCCGCCGTTGCGCGGCTGCTGCGCTGCGTGGCGGACAGCCCGCGCGGGATGGTGGTGCTGGCCGATCTCGCGACGGGGATGGACGAGGTTGAGTGGCAAGCGCTTGGACCGCACGCGCCCGATCCGGCGACCGGTCTCACGCGCCGCTCGATCGAAACGCACCCCCAATTCCATCTGAAGCTGCTGCTCGAACGAATGAGCGTCAACCGCAGCGAAGTGCGGCTGTGGCGCGACGGTAGCGATCATGACGCCACCGTCGCGCGCGGCAAGGCGGTCGCCAATGCGCTGGCTTCGGCGGAATTTACTGCGAAATGGACGACGCTCGGCCCCGAGCAGCGGCGGCTGGGCGGCATTGCAGCCGCCGAACTGGCGACGCCAGGCGAGGAAGCGCAGGCCATCGCGCTGGCGCTCCGCGAGGTGGCGGAGACGCCCGGGCGCACCGGCGCGCTGGTCACGCCCGATCGCGGACTCGCGCGGCGGGTGGCAGCGCATTGCGCGCGCTGGGGGATCGCGATCGATGATTCGGCGGGGCGTCCGTTATCGATCCTGCCCTCGGGCACCTTGCTGACCGCGCTGGCCGAGGCGGCGACGCAGCGTTTTGCGCCGCTCGCGCTGCTGACGTTGCTCAAACATCCGCTGGTGCGCTTTGGCGATGCACGGCGGGAATGGCTCGATGGGGTACGGGCGCTCGACCGCGTGTTGCGCGGGCCACGTCCGGCGGCGGGGCTGGCCGGGATCGACCTACATCTACGCACCGCGCGCCGTGCCGAAGCAGCGGCGGCGTGGTGGGGGGAGGCGCGCGTGCTGCTCGAACCGATCGAACGCGTGTTCGATGGCGGCGCGCGACCGATCGCCGACTTGCTCGCTGCCCTGCGCGAGGCGGCGCAAGCCCTTTGTGGCGATGCCTTGTGGGCGGGCCCTGCCGGGCGCGCCGCTGCCGAGCTGCTGCGCGAGGCGGAGGATCATGCCGCGCATGGCCCGGCCATGATCGAGCCCGCCAGCCTTGGCCCGTTGCTCAAGACGCTGATGGACGAAGTGGCAGTGCGACCGCAGCAAGGCGGGCATCCGCGCCTGGCTATTTATGGCCTGATCGAGGCGCGCTTGCAGACCGCCGACGTCATGATCCTGGGCGGGCTGAACGAAGGAACCTGGCCCGGTCTGCCCGCGCCCGACCCGTGGCTGGCACCGCGAATCCGCACCGAATTGGGGCTGCCGGGGCTCGACCGCGGCGTCGGCATGGCGGCGCATGATCTGGCGCAGGCCTTGGGCGCGCCCGCCGCGCTGATGACGCGTGCACGACGCGGCGGCACGCAACCGGCGATCGCCTCGCGCTTCTGGCTGCGCTTGCAGGCATTGGCGGGCGATCGGTTCGAGCGGGCCACCGCGCTGGAAGGCTGGGCGCGCGCGCTCGACGATCCGGGCGCGCATGTGCCCGCTGCCAAGCCGATGCCAGAGCCCCCCGCCGAACGCCGGCCCAAGGCGATTGCCGTCACCGACGTCGATCGGCTGAAGGCCGATCCCTATGCGTTCTACGCCAAACGCATCCTCGGTCTGACGCAGCTCGACCCGGTCGATGCCGATCCCAGCGCAGCGTGGCGCGGCACGGCGGTGCATGACATCCTCGAACGCTGGGCGCGTGAGGACGCCTGCGCGCTCGACAAACTGCACGAGCGCGCGCGGGCGATGTTCGACGGCGCGCATCCAATGCAGCGTGCGCTGTGGCGACCGCGCCTGATGGAGGCGATCGACTGGATCGTCGCGCAGATGGGCAAGAACGTCGATTCCGGGCGCACCGTGCTGGCGGTCGAACAATCGGGTGAGATCGCGATTGCGGGGGTGACGCTGACGGGCAAGTTCGACCGCATCGACCGGTTGCCCGACGGGGCGCTGGCGGTGATCGACTACAAGACTGGCAAGCCGCCCTCGCCGGCGGCGGTGCGTGAGGGGTTCAGCCTGCAATTGGGGTTGCTCGGGCTGATCGCCGAGCGCGGCGGTTATGCCGGGATTGCGGGCAAGGCGCGCGGCTTCGAATATTGGTCGCTGTCGAAAAAGGGCGATGCGTTCGGTTATGTCACCTCGCCGGTCGATGCCGAGGGCAAGGGCGACAAGGTCGTGCCTGAGGATTTCACCACGCTCGCCGCGCGGCATTTCAGCGATGCCGTGGCGGACTGGTTGACGGGCACGCGTGCGTTCGAAGCGAAGCTGCACCCGGACTATGCGCCTTATGCCGAATATGACCAGTTGATGCGGCGGGACGAATGGTATGGCCGTGAGTGAGTCCGTATGACCGAGGGCCACAGCCGCCGACCGCTCCCGGTCTTGAAGGACGCGCAGGCGCGCGCCAGCGATCCGGGCGGGCATGTCTGGCTGTCCGCCTCGGCCGGGACGGGCAAGACGCAGGTGCTGACCGCGCGCGTCTATCGCTTGTTGCTGCGCGGCGTCGATCCTGGTGCGATCCTGTGCCTGACCTTTACCAAGGCGGGCGCGGCGGAAATGGCCGGGCGCATTGGCGAGCGGCTGGCGGCGTGGGTGCGGATGCCCGAGCCCGATCTGGTGGCCGATCTGGTGGCGCTGGGCGAGGATCCCTCGCCGCAACTCCGCGCCCGCGCACGCACGTTGTTCGCCAAGGTGCTCGACGCGCCGGGGGGCGGCATCCGCATCCAGACGATCCACGGCTTCTGTCAGAGCCTGCTTGCCGCCTTCCCGGTCGAGGCCGGGCTGGTGCCCGGTTTCCGCCCGATCGAGGCGCGCGAAGAAGCGGTAATGGCGCGCGATGCACTGGCCGAAATGCTGGTAACGGCAGAGGCCGAAGGGCGCGATGCCACCGTCACTACTGTTGGCGCGCTGAGCCTGCGCTTGGGCGAGGGCGAGGCCGAGCGCTTCCTGCTGGCGTGCGCGCGGGCACCCGCCGCGATGGCGGAACTGCCGATGGGCGCGGGCATCGGCCCGTTCATCCGCCGCGCGCTCGATTTGCCGGTGGGCGAGATTGAGGCGGAGATCGCCGATGCCTGCGGTGACAATGCCTTCGACGTGGATGCGGTCGCGCGGCTGGCGGCGGCGAACCGGGCGTGGGGCACGGCGACGGGCGGCAACCACGCCGACATCGCCGAATGCTGGATCGAGGCGGCACCCGAGATGCGCGCACGGATGCTGGGTGACCTGATCGGTGTGCCCTTCACCGCCAAGCGCGAGCCGCGCAAATATTCCCCCAAACTGCTCGCCGCCGACCCCGATTATGCCGATCTCGCAATCGAGGTGGGCGAAGCGTGCGCGCATCTGCTGGGTTTGCGCGAGCGCGCGGCCTATGCCGATCTGCTTGCGGCAGCGCTGGCGGTCGGGCGGGAGTATGCGGCGGCGTATGACCAGGCGAAGCGGCGGCTGGGCGCGGTCGATTTCGACGATCTGATCCGCGCGACGATCGCGCTGCTCGGCCAACCCGGCATGGGCGAATGGGTGCGCTACAAGCTCGATCAGGCGACCGAACATGTGCTGATCGACGAGGCGCAGGATACCAACCCCGACCAATGGGCGATCATCCGCGCGCTGGTGGAGGAGTTTTTCGCCGGCGAGGGATCGCATGACGAGCGGGTCCGCACGCTGTTCACCGTCGGCGATTTCAAGCAGGCGATCTTCGGCTTCCAGGGTACCGACCCAAAGTTTTTCGCCGCCGCCGAGCAGCGCATCGGGACGCTCGCACGCGACGCGTGGGCGGCGGACGAGGAACAACGCCGCCAGAGCGGCACGATGCGGGCGCGCCCGTGGCACCGGCTTTCGCTGACACAATCGTTCCGCTCGACCCGGCCCGTGCTCGAATTCGTCGATGCCGCGATCGAGGCTTTGCCCGAGCCGGGGCTGGGCGCGATCGCCGATCGCGAAGTCCATGCCAGCGAAGTGCCGGGGCCGGGCACCGTGACCTTGTGGCCACTGGTCGTTGCCGGGGGTAGCGAGGAGGATGAGGAAAGCTGGATTTCCGATTCCACCCGCGAACTCGCTCGCCGGATCGCGCGGACGATCAAGGGCTGGATCGGCACGCTGATGCTCGAGAGCAAGGGGCGCACGCTCCGGCCAGAGGACATCATGATTCTGGTCAAGCGGCGCGGCGAACTCGCCTCGCTGATCGTCGCGCGGCTCTATGCCGAAGGCGTGCCTGTGGCGGGGGTCGACCGGTTGCGGCTGAATGCGCCGCTGTCGGTGCAGGATCTGCTCGCCGCGATCCGTTTCGTGCTGCAGCCCGACGACGATTTGTCGTTGGCGTCGTTACTGGTATCGCCGCTGATCGGCTGGAGCCAGGAGCGGCTGATGCACGCCGCGCCCAAGCGCGCGGTCAGCCTGTGGCGGCACATTGCCCGCGCCGAACCGCGCGCTGAGATCGCGCCGTTGTTCGCGATGCTCGACCGCGCCGACATCGCTACGCCCTATCAATTTCTGGAGGAACTGCTGTCGGGGCCGCTTGGCGGGCGGCGCAATCTGGTGCGGCGGCTGGGGCAGGAAGCGCGCGACCCGATCGAGGAATTGCTGAGCGCGGCGCTCGATTTCGAAGCGCTCGGCACGCCCTCGCTGCAACGCTTTCTCGACTGGTTCGATCGCGGCGAAGTGGAGATCAAGCGTGACCCCTCCGCCCCGCTCGATGCGGTGCGGGTGATGACGGCGCATGGTGCCAAGGGCTTGCAGGCCCCGCTGGTGATCCTCGCCGACGCCGCAGTCGACCCGACCCGTTCACCGCGCTCGACGCTGAAATGGTGGGCGGGCGATATGGCGGCGGAACTGCCGGTGATCCGCCCGCGCAAGGGTGAAGCCACCGGCCCGCTGGCGGCGCTGGTCGAGGAAACCGCCGCGCGCGATCTCGAAGAGCATTGGCGGCTGTTCTATGTCGCGGCGACGCGCGCCGAGGAGCGGCTGGTGATCGCCGGGTCGGTCGGTCCACGCGCGCAAGGCGAGGCACCCGCACAAAGCTGGTATGCGGCCGCCGCGCGCGCGATGGCCGCGCTGGAGGTGCCGGAAGGCGAAGAGCGCAGCTTCACCGGGCGCGTGCCGCAAAAGCCTGTCGCGCCAGACCGCAAAGCGGCGCGGGCGGCGGTGGTTGCCGAGCCGGTGCCCGACTGGGCACGTCGCGCGGCACCGGTCGAGGCACGACCGCCGCGTCCGCTCGCGCCGTCGTCGCTGGGCGATGACGCGGTCGCCGACGCGCCGCCGACTCCCGCAATGCGCGCGGCGGCCGAGCGCGGGCGGCTGATTCACGCGTTGTTCGAGCGTTTGCCGAGGGTTGCACCTGCGAAACGAGCAGAGGTCGCTGACCGTTGGCTGGCGAGTGCCGGAGCGGTGGCCGACGCGACCGCACGCGCGGAGATTGCCGCGCCAGTGCTGGCAGTGCTCGGCGATCCCGGCCTCATGGACCTGTTCGGGCCGGATGCGCTGGCCGAGGCCCCGATTGCGGCGGTGCTGCCCGATGGCTTCGTCGTGTCGGGCACGGTCGACCGGTTGCTCGTCACGCCCGATCTGGTGAGCGTGGTCGATTTCAAGACCGGGCGCGGCGTGCCCGCCACGCCCGACGCAATCCCGCCGTATCATTTGCGGCAGATGGCCGCCTATGTCGCGGCGCTGGCGGTCATCTTCCCTGAACGGCGCGTCGAGGCGGCGTTGCTCTACACAAGCGCGCCGGTGCTGCACATGCTGTCAGCGCCGCTTCTGGAGGCACACAAGCCGGGCTTTGCCGCCGCAGAGCAAAGCTAGCACGCACCCGCTTGAGTGGACGCGCCCGACACCCTACGTTCTGCGCAACATCAGGAGATTTACCATGGCTACCAAGAAGATCACCGACGCCAGCTGGACCGCCGACGTCACCAATGCGAGTGGCCCTGTGCTGGTCGATTTCTGGGCGGAATGGTGCGGCCCGTGCAAGATGATCGGGCCGAGCCTCGAAGAAATTTCGGAAGAGCTGGGCGAGCAGGTGACCATCGCCAAGCTCAACATCGACGAAAACCCCGATGCGCCGGGCAAATATGGCGTGCGCGGCATTCCGACGATGATCCTGTTCAAGGACGGCGTCCCCGCCGCGACCAAGGTCGGTGCCGAGCCGAAGGGTCGGATCAAGGCGTGGCTCGAGGGTGCGCTGGGCTGAGACTGCCGGGTTGTGCCGCGTGGGGTGGGTGAGGGAACTATACCTTGCGCGGCATGACGCGGGGGGCGCTTCGGACGGGTAGAAATGGTGGGAAGCGGTCGTTCAAACACCGAACGACGCAGCGGCATGTTGAGCCTTTAGCAAGTTGCTGCCTGTAACAAACACTCGCAGCTCACCCTCGTAAGGCACATCATTCCGCTCAAATGGAATATCAGCCGCTTCGAGCACAGCTTCGAACTTTGCGATCCTTTCGGCGTCTTTGAACGTTTTTAGGTGGTAAATCCGCGTTGACGCGATCTGAAGGAAAGCCCGCGATGCCTCGCCTTGGTCCAACGTCTTGGCATATGTTGCGACCTCTTGGCCCCGCTCGGTTTCGAAAACCCGCCAATCACTTCCAGATTTTTCCAAACGTAGATCATATACACCAACACAAGTTGGTTTGTCGCAGGTTAGAAACTGCGAGTATCCGTTATTTCTGAGATAATGCCTTAGCTGATCGATGGTTTCCATAGCTCGTGATACCGTTGGCGCGGATGTCTGCAAATGGGCGATTGCAGTCCCTCACATACAAGTAGTTCACGGCCTGCTTTCCCTCTCCCAGCGGGAGAGGGAAGGGGCCCGCCGCGTAAGCGGTGGGAAGGGTGAGGGTGATGGGCATCATCCGTGGGATCGCCCTCACCCTTCCGCGGCTTTGCCGCTCCCTCCCTCTCCCGCTGGGAGAGGGATTTTCGTTTGGCGTGGGCGTGCCGTTTCACGATACGGAGAGCGACCCACCCCCAGTCCCTCCCTTTCAGGGGTGGGAGCACGCGATGTGTTGCTGGCGGCGACCTTCAGTGTGAATTGGAAGACATAGCCGTCAACGCCCGGCCAAGGTGGCTTCCTCCACCTGCCTGTCCATGAGGTGCGCGATGCTTTGGCGGAATGCGTCCAGATCGGGATAGTTGGTCATGAAGCAGCCGCGTGCCCGGTGACGAGGCTCAGCATAATCGGCCACTTCAAACCGGACGGCGAGATCGCCGCGCGTATTGGCGGGTGCAATCTCAAGGCGCAGGATCAGATCATCGCCTTCCTGCATATCAAAGCCCCATTGCACCACGATCGGATGATCTGTCGTAATGGGAAAGGCGCTTAGAGCTTTTCCAAACTCTTTCACGTCCTGCCATTGAACCCAACAACCGCCGTCGCCCGAGAAGCGATCCGTCTCCACCTTGACCTCAAGCCAGCCAAAATCATCGGTTTGCTGGTCGGGATCGAAGACGCTGGAATCGTATTGATAGCGAAGGGTGAGCTTGCTCATTGCTTGGTGTTCGCATCTGAAAGCAGTGTCTGCAATCGAGAAGCGGGGCGGCGAGGCTAAAGGGCGCAGCTTGCGCGCCCGCGCCCTTTGGGCGGGTCGTTGCTTTCTTCTGGCGGTCGTCCAGGCTGCCGTTTTACGATACGGAGAACGACCCACCCCCGGCCCCTCCCTTTCAGGGAGGGGCGGTTGGCGGTTAGCGCCCTTTCTCCCCTCCCTGAAAGGGAGGGGTTGGGGTGGGTTGGCCTGCTGCGGTGCGGGACTGTGATTTTCCGAGGTGTACAGCGTCCCCGTACCCGATCAGGTCAGCGGAATCATCACCTGCGCGGCAAAAGCCGGGCGTTCGGTCAGCCGGGCATACCATGCCTCGACATGCGGGACCGATGGGCGCGCGATATCGAGGGTGAACCAGCTATGGGCGTAGGTGCCCATCGGGATATCGGCCATGCCGAACTCCGCACCCGACAGCCATGGCGTCTGCGCCAGTGCATGGTCGAGGATCTGCATCTTGGCGGCACAGGCTGCCGCTGACGCCGCGATCACGGCGGGATCGCGCTCGGCCAGCGGGCGGCGGATGAGGTGGAGGAAGGCCCCGCGCTGGGCGTCGGCATAGTCGAATTGCCAGTCCATCCAGCGATCGGCCTGCGCGCGCTGCACCGGGTCTTCGGGCCACCAGCTTTTGCCGCCGTGACGCGCCGCCAGATAGCGCAGGATCGCATTTGATTCCCACAGGATGAAGCCGTCGTCTTCGATCGTCGGGACCAGCGCGTTGGGGTTGAGCGCGAGATAGGCGTCGCTCATGCCGAACTGGCCGCCGACATCGTGGCGGACATAGGGGAGCGCCAGTTCTTCCGCGAACCACGCGACCTTTTTCACATTGTGCGAATTGAGGCGACCCCAGATGGTGAGCATTGGCGTTCAGCTCCGATAATCGGCGTTGATCGAGATGTAGCCATGCGTGAGGTCGCAGGTCCAAACTGTCGCCGTGCCCTCGCCCAGGCCGAGATCGACGCCGATCTCGATCTCCTGCCCCTTCAAATGCGCGGCGACCGGGGCTTCGTCATAGCCGGTGACCGCAAGGCCGCCGGTCGCCACCTGCGTGTCGCCGAAGCGGATGCTGAGGAGGTCGCGCTCGGCGGGTTCGCCGGCCTTGCCGACCGCCATCACCACGCGGCCCCAATTGGCGTCCTCGCCTGCGATTGCGGTTTTCACCAGCGGCGAGTTGGCGATGCTGAGCGCGACTTTGTGGGCGCTGGCGTCGCTATCGGCACCGGTGACGGCGATTTCGATGAACTTGGAGGCACCTTCGCCGTCACGCACCACCAGATGCGCGAGTTGCAGGCAGAGGTCGGCGAGGGCGGCGCGGAAGGCGTCGGCACCGGCGTCTTCATCGCTGGTCAGCGGTGCGTTGCCCGCTTTGCCGGTGGCGAAGGCGAGCACGCTGTCGCTGGTCGAGGTGTCGCTGTCGACGGTGATGCAGGAGAAGCTCGCGCGGTTGGCGTCGCTGAGCGCGCGTTGCAGGAAGGCGGGGGAGACGGCGGCATCGGTGAACAGGAAGCCGAGCATCGTCGCCATGTCGGGCGCGATCATGCCCGAGCCCTTGATGATGCCGACCAAAGTAACGGTGCGGCCATCGACCACCGCCGTGGTCACCGCGCCCTTGGCGAAGGTATCGGTGGTGCCGATCGTATTGGCGGCGTCTTCCCAACCGCACGGCGCAGCGGCGAAGGCGGCGTCGAGCCCGGCCTCGGCCTTGTCGATCGGCAGCGGCACGCCGATCACCCCGGTCGAGGCGACGAAGATGTCGGAGGGCTGGCAACCGAGATGCGCGGCGGCGCGGGCGGCGATCGCTTCTACCGCCGCGCGGCCTCGCTGGCCGGTAAAAGCGTTGGCGTTACCGGCATTGACTACCATCGCGCGGGCGTGCCCAAGCGGGAGCGCGGCGCGGCACCATTCGACCTCGGGGGAGGGGCATTTGCTCTGGGTCAGCACGCCCGCCACCACCGTGCCGGGATCGAGCGTAATGAAGGTCAGGTCGCAGCGATCCCACGTCTTATACTGCGCCCGCGCGACATGCGGGGTGACCCCGGCAATTGACGGCAGAACGGGGAAGGGGCGGGCGAGCGGGGAGCGGGTCATGCCGCCGTCATACCCGGCGATGCGGGTGAGACAAGCTGCTGAATCAGCGCATCAGCCCAGCCGCGCGCAGCGCATCGCTGATCGCCTTTGCCACTCCGCCGGGCGCGATCGGGCGCGCTGTGGCGCGCAGCGGTGGCGGTGGTGTCGAGCGGCGCGAAGGGACCTCGATATCGGCGGCGTCGGCAATGCCCCAGGAGGCGGCAATGTGGCGGGTCGAGCAGATCCCGGCCGGGAGCATGAAGGGCATAACGGTGCCACACGCTGCATCCCCGACGGGATCGATCGGCGTGCCGTGACCAAGTCCGGCAATGCTATAGGCTTCGATCCGCACGGCGCCGCGCGAACTCAGCCAGCGCCGGCGCGCCTGCCCATCGACCTGGTCGCGTTTGGCGGCATCGAGCGGGATGCCCTGAAGCAGCGCCCATTGTGCGACGATCGCTTCCATATTGTCGTTCGCGACGGTCTGGTCGTCCGTGCCGTGCCACACCGACAGGCGCGGCCAGCGTAGCGGGGTTGGTGCCGCCTCGCGCACCAGTTCGGCGAGGGCTGGGCCATCGGGCAGGCCGCTGCCCCGCATCCGTTGCAACGCCGCGCCGACCGAGGTCGCGGTACCATAAGGGAGACCGGCGATCACCGCGCCACCGGCGAACACCTCGGGATAGGTGGCGAGCATGACCATCGTCATCGCGCCACCGGCCGACAGCCCGTTCACGAAAACGCGCGTCGCATCGATATGATAGGCGCCGATCATATGCGCGATCATCTGGCGGATCGACAGGGCCTCGCCCTGGTCGCGCGCGATATCCTCGGCGGCGAACCAGTTGAAGCAGCGGTTGGGATTATTGGCCGGGCGCTGTTCGGGATAGAGCAAGGCAAAGCCATGGCGGTCGGCCAGCCCCGACCAGCCCGACCCGTGATCATATCCCGCCGCGTTTTGGGTACAGCCGTGGAGCACCACTACAAGCGGGGCCCCCGCCGCGAAACCCGCCGGAATATAGTGCCGCGCGCGCAAATTGCCGGGATCGCTGCCGAAATCGGAAATGTCAGCGAGCCGATCGGACTCGGGAATCGGCATTTGCGTGGCGTTTGCGCGCGCAGCGGCAAGGCGAGACAGCGTTTCGGAAAGACCAGGCATGCGACATCTCTATCCGGCCCGTCGTGCGGGGCGTGGATTCTTTCTTTGGGACAGTGTACCGCAATTTATGCTGCGATGCACAATGAAATGGTGCGGCATCGCGCAAATGCAAGCCTTCCGCCTGACATCGCGGTAGGTGCGCGATGCTGGACGCACGGCGGAAATATCCCTAAGTGCGGCGGCTCCACCGACGGGTGACGTGCGACTTTGGAACTGCTGCTTATCCTTTCCGCCTTGCTCAGCGCCCTTACCGGGGCGACGGGGACGCGCGCGCCGGGGGTTGAGTTGCACCGGGCCGCAGCTGTGGTCCGGGCGACCGCGCGAGTCGCCCGATCCTGCTCCAGCGTCTTGCGACCGGCCAATACGGTGGCGGGCCTAGTCGCACTGTCCCGCGCGCCCGAATTTACCGGCTTCGCGCTCGTGCCCGCAAACCCGCTCTATGCAGGACGGCGTCGCGAATAGCGCTTCGCCGTTGTCCGCTCTTGCGCGGATCCTATCTTCCCATCGACTTCGTCGTCGCCGCGCAACGCGCGGCCGATGCCTTATCTTAACAGGAATTCTCCATGCTCGGCGGCATTGCCAAATCGCTTTTCGGGTCGTCCAACGACCGCTACGTCAAATCGCTCGGCGTCATCGTCGCCAAGATCAACGGCTTCGAGCCCGTCATCTCCGCCATGTCCGATGAGCAACTGTCGGGCCAGACCGCCAAGTTCCGTGAACGTCTCGCGGCGGGCGAAAAGCTCGACGATCTGCTGCCCGAAGCCTTCGCCACGGTGCGCGAAGCGGCCAAGCGCGCGCTCGGCCAGCGGCATTACGACGTGCAGATGATCGGCGGCATCGTGCTCCACCGCGGCGAAATTGCCGAGATGCGCACGGGCGAGGGCAAGACGCTGGTCGCGACGCTCGCCACCTATCTCAACGCGCTGCCCGGCAAGGGCGTGCATGTCATTACCGTCAACGACTATCTGGCGGCGCGCGACGCGGGCTGGATGGCGCAGGTCTATAACTTCCTCGGTATGACGGTGGGCGTGATCGTGCCCAATTTGTCCGATGAACAGCGCCGCCAGGCCTATGCCGCCGACATCACTTACGGCACCAATAACGAGTTCGGCTTCGATTATCTGCGCGACAACATGAAGTACGATCGCGAATCGATGGTGCAGCGCCCGTTCGCGATGGCGATCGTCGACGAAGTCGATTCGGTGCTGATCGACGAAGCGCGTACCCCGTTGATCATCTCGGGCCCGACCGACGACAAGTCTGACCTGTACCGCTCGGTCGATCTGGTCGTGAAGCAGCTCGCGCCCGAGGATTATGAGAAAGACGAAAAGCAGAAGTCGATCATCCTGACCGAGGACGGCACCGAGAAGGTCGAGCGGATGCTCGAGGATGCCGGGTTGCTCGAGGGCGCGAACCTCTATGATTTCGAGAACACGCAGGTGGTGCATCACACCAACCAGGCGCTGCGCGCGAACATGATGTTCAAGGCCGACACCGATTATATCGTCAAGGACGGCAAGGTCGTCATCATCGACGAATTCACCGGTCGTATGATGGATGGCCGCCGCTGGTCGGACGGCCTGCATCAGGCGATTGAGGCCAAGGAAGGCGTCGAGATCGAGCCCGAGAACCAGACGATGGCCTCGATCACTTTCCAGAACTATTTCCGCATGTACCCCAAGCTCGCCGGCATGACCGGCACGGCGGCGACCGAGGCGGCGGAATTTTACGACATCTACAAGATGAACGTCGTCACCATCCCGACCAACGTCCCCGTCAAGCGGATCGACGAGGAAGACGAATTCTACAAGGACACCGCCGACAAATTCGCGGCGATCGCCAAGAAGATCAAGCATCACGCCGATCTCGGCCAGCCGGTGCTGGTCGGCACGGTTTCGATCGAAAAGTCGGAACTGCTGAGCGACTTCCTGGTCAAGGAAGGCGTCGCGCACAAGGTGCTTAACGCGCGCTTCCACGAGCAGGAAGCGCACATCGTCGCTCAGGCTGGCCGCAAGAGCGCGGTCACCATCGCCACCAACATGGCCGGGCGCGGCACCGACATTCAGCTGGGCGGCAATCTCGAATTCCGCATCAATGATGAACTGACCGATCTGGAGGAAGGCCCCGAGCGCGATGCCGCGATCGAGCGGATCAAGGCCGAGATCGAGAATGAAAAGGCTAATGTGCTGGCGGCTGGCGGTCTGTTCGTGCTCGGCACCGAGCGGCATGAGAGCCGCCGCATCGACAACCAGCTGCGTGGTCGCTCGGGCCGTCAGGGCGATCCGGGGCTCAGCCGCTTCTATCTGAGCCTTGACGACGATCTGCTGCGCATTTTCGGACCCGACACGCTGTTCGCGCGGATGATGCGCTCCAACATCGGCGATGGCGAGGCGATCGGCAGCAAATGGCTGTCCAAAGCGATCGAGACCGCGCAGAAGAAGGTGGAGGCGCGCAACTACGACATCCGCAAGCAGGTCGTCGAATATGACGACGTGATGAACGACCAGCGCAAGGTCATTTACGAGCAGCGCGCCGACATCATGGATGCTGACACAGTGGGCGACGTGGTCGCCGACATGCGCGCGGAAACGGTCAACACGATCGTCGGCGGAGCCTGCCCTCCGGGCACCTATCCCGAGCAGTGGGATATTGCCGGCATGAAGGCAGCCCTGGCCGAGACGCTCAACCTGGAGCCGCAGATCGAGGCGTGGCTGGAAGAGGAAGCGATCGACCCCGAGATCATCGAAAGCCGCGTGCAAACGATGGCGGACGACGCGATTGCGGAGAAAGCCGCCTCGCTCGATCCGGAAACCTGGGTGCGGGTCGAGAAGTCGATCCTGCTGCAAAATCTCGACCATCACTGGAAGGAGCATTTGTCGACGCTGGATGCGTTGCGGCAGGTCGTCCACTTGCGCGCTTATGCGCAGAAGACGCCGATCAACGAATATAAGCAGGAGGCGTTCTCGCTGTTCGAGCGGATGCTCGCCAACATTCGCGAGGATGTGACGCGCACGATCGCCTTTGCGCAATTCCAGGTCCAGGAGCCGCCGCAGCTTCCGACCCTGCCCGACTTCATCACCTCGCATTTCGACCCGTTCACGGGCGATGACGACACGATGGACCAGGATGGCGGTACCAGCGGTCACATCACCACCCGCCTGGCACCGCTCTCGATCCCACTGCCCGATGGCAGCGATTTTGGGCAGGATCCCTCGGAATGGGAAGGCAAGGTCAGCCGCAACGCCCCGTGCCCGTGCGGTTCGGGCCGCAAGTATAAGCATTGCCACGGTGCGGTGTGATGTGACCGCCGCACGGCGCTGATCCCAGGCACAAAAAAAGGCCCCCTTCCGCAACCGGAAGGGGGCCTTTTCGTGGGTGCTTATTTGGGGGTGACGATGCTCGGCCCGAGGTTGTGGATCACGTCGCGGGCATCGAACGCCTTGATGTTGTCGCGCGGCTTGGGGCCCTTGCCTACGATGATTTCGGCATTGGCCTCATATTTGTCGATCGTATCGATATCGACGCCACGATCGAAGAAGGGGTCACCAAAGAACGGGTCCCAGGTGCGCCAGCCAAAGCCGCGACCCCGGTAGCGCCAGCTCGGCCCCCAATAGCCGCCAAAGCCATAACCGCCGCCGACGCTGGGCGTGGAATAGACGCGCGAGCGATGATCGACATCGCGGTCGGCAAAGATGAAATAGTCATAGCCGCGCTGCAGCGTCAGCTCGGCGGCGCGGTACAGCAGGTACTTCTCGACGGTGTCACGCGAGGTGTAGCTGTTGCCGGAGAAGCTCACCTGGAAGCGGTTATCCTCGATCTGACGATCGCTATAGCCCGAGCGTTCAAAGCCATGGCCGGTCGCGGGGCGATAGGTCGATTCGGTCGCGCACGCCGACGTCAACAGGGTAACGGCACCGAGCGCTACCGTGAGGGTTTTGCGTAGGGCAGAAGAAGGTAGCGGCATGTCGATCTCCAAAAACGCGACGGCGAACGGCTGATATGCCGACCATGCCGCGAAGCCAAGGCCATGAAGCGCAGAACGATCCACCCGTGGCAAGGCTCCGGACAATCGCACTGGTCGCGAATCGCATAAACCGTTGTAGCTGAACGGAGACTGACGCGCGACGAAAGGAGCGCGTTTCCGTTCGACCTCATAACGGAACGCTCTGTCGCACTTGCCAAGGCTGCTGAGGTGGTTTCCGCCGGTGGACGGCGTCGTTCGAATGATACGACCGTTTTAACCATGCTGCACACGGCACGATTCGCCGCAGGTCGTAGGTTCGGTGGTGTCGTTTCGTAACGGGCCCGAGTGGCCGAGCGATTTCAGGACCGATCATGAAAGTGATGTTCTCGGCATTCTCTCTAACGCTGGTCGCGCTGGCAGCGTGCCCCGGCGCGGCTCTTGCAGGCGGCGTAATGGGGGCGGACGCAAGCCACTGCGCTTCGGGACGCGGACCAGCCATTCAAGTCAACGTTTCGGACTTGAAGGACCGCACTGGCTTGCTCCGGTTGGAGCTCTATCCCGCCAACGACAAGGACTTCATGCGCCCCGACATGGATCTGCTGGCCGAGGGCAAGACTTTCCGGCGCGTGACGATTGATGCGCCCGGTGCAGGGCCAGTGTCGCTGTGTATCCGCGTGCCGCACCCTGGCCGCTACGCAGTGCTGTTCCTGCATTCGCGCCGCGCGCAGGACAAATTCGATTTCTGGAAAGACGGCGTGGGGCTGCGCAGCAACGCCCGGATCGGCCGCGCGCGCCCGCGGGTGGAGGATGCCGCGATCGATGTCGGCAGCGGTGTCGCGGTGGTCGATATCAAGACCCAATATCTCCGTGGCCTCGGTGGTTTTGGCCCATCGCGATAAAAGCTGAAAACGGGCCTTGCGCGTCTGCGAATCTCGCTGCTATAGGCCCGCCTCCGCAGTGTTCCCTGATAGCTCAGCGGTAGAGCTCTCGACTGTTAATCGAGCGGCCGTAGGTTCGAATCCTACTCAGGGAGCCATTTTTGCGGTATCCGGTGGCATACGCACCAAGCGCCACTGAGCCGATAAAACTGCGCTTGGTTACGCCGCCCGCAGATCAGGCCAGAATTTCAGGTTGCACTAACAACACCCCTCACCGGCAACATATGCGAGCCTGCTATCGCGGCCTCGATCGCCAGGATTGCGAAGTCTGCAAGGGAGCCAAGCTGTCGGTGGTCGGCCGCGCGAAGGAGCGCGACCCGGGCGGCGTTGGTCAGAATATCGCCAAACTGACCGGGCACTAATCCGCCGCTTCTTAGATACGCAACCACAGCGTCGGCGTTAGCCATCACATCGACGATCGCCGGCCAGCCGAAGCGAGCTAATGGAGGACTTGGTCGGCCATAGTCTTCGCCGCCAACCGTAGCTGCGGATTTTCCGAACCAAGTCGAAAGGCTTCGATCGTCGGCGACGAGCTTTCCTTGGACAGCCATCCAGTCGATGAAACCTGGCTTGTCTCCCTTTCGGAGGAGCGCTGCTGCGACAGAATCGCCAAAGACATAGGTGCGCCCGGCAGACGACGTTACGGGAACGACATCCGGCGCTTGGTGTGGGAGCCCCTGAGCAATCCGTTCCGCCAGCGCAACTTGCTGCATGGCATGCCCGGCAATCACGGACACGCAATATAGCGCCAAGGGCATCGATTCCGGCGATCCAAGATCGCCCACGGCGGTGCGAAAGATTCCGGCCATGACCGTTTGAGTATGTCGGTCCTCTTCTCGTTGACGATGACTGCCAAAAAATCTTGAGAGCACCATAAATTACTCATCGACCACGATACTTGTAAGTCCGCCGCTAAACCAATCGCCTTAATAAAGGGCTGCTTACGGAAAACAAAAAAGGAGCTTACGGGGTGTCACCGTCAAACATGCTGCCCTGGACGTTTTGATGCGCTTGGTGCCTTGGCTACCAAACACGGCATTTCTCGACGCTGTTTGTCGAACGCAATGCTGCTGCCGCCCGACGTCAGGAGAGAAACTGTTCCATCGTGATGCGATCGTCGAGGGCGTGTTCGGGATCGAACAGCAATGTCAGTTCGCGCGTGCGATCGATCATGATCTCCACCACCGCGACATCGCGAATCTCGCGCTGGTCGGCGACCGCGCTGACCGGGCGCTTGGCGGGTTCGAGCACGCGCAAGGTGATTCGCGTCTTGTCGGGCAGGATCGCGCCGCGCCAACGCCGCGGCCGGAACGGGCTGATCGGGGTCAGCGCGAGCATGTTGGAGCCCAGCGGCAGGATCGGCCCCTGTGCCGACAGGTTATAGGCAGTCGATCCGGCCGGGGTGGCGACGAGAATGCCGTCACACGCCAGTTCGGGCATCACGACACGGTCGTTGACCGTCACTTCCAGTTTCGCGGTCTGGCGCGTCTCGCGCAGCAGCGACACTTCGTTGATTGCGGGCAGCGCGTGGGTTTCGCCATCGATGGTGGTCGCGTTCATGGCGAGCGGCACGACCTTGAACGCCTTGGTTCGCTCCAATCGCGTGTCCAGCCCGTGCGGACGCCATTCGTTCATCAAGAAACCGACCGTGCCGAGGTTCATGCCGAACACCGGCACAACCGGTTTGCGCCGTTCGAGCATCGCATGGAGCGTTTGCAGCATGAAGCCATCGCCGCCGAGCGCCACAATCAGTTCGGCCTCCTCGGGCGGCACCCAATCGTGCGCGTCCGCAAGTACGGCCGCCGCCTCTTGCGCCTGTGGAGTAGGCGAGGCGACCAGCGCGCGGCGCTGCGGCGACGTCATCCGCCGGTAACGCTCATATGACGGGCGACCGCAGGGGCGGCCGCTGCGATATCGAATTCATGGCGTGCAGGCTTGGTCTGCATCGCCGCGTCCAGCGCAACATCCAGCCCGCCGACGCCCTCGCTGCGCAGGATCGTTTTGAGATCGACCTGATCGTCGTGCCCGAGGCAGGTATACAGCACACCTTCCGTGGTCAGCCGAACGCGATTGCAGGTGTCGCAGAAATTGGCGGTCAGCGGGGAAATCAGTCCGAGCTTGGTCTGCGTGCCGTCCACCCGCCAGTAACGCGCGGGGCCGCCGCTGCGATGCGTGTCGCGTACCAGCGAAAAGCGCCCGGCCAGCTCGTCGAACACTGCGGTCAGCGGCACGAAGCGATCGGCCCTATCCTCGTCGATCTGACCGAGCGGCATCGTCTCGATCAGCGTCAGATCCAGCCGTTCGGCGATGCACCACTCCAGCATCGGCGCGATCTCGTGTTCGTTCAGGCCTTTCAGCGCGACCAGGTTGATCTTGACCGATAACCCGGCGTCGCGCGCGGCCAGAATGCCTTCGATGACCCGCGCCACATCGCCGTGGCGGGTGATGTAGCGGAAGGTTTCGGGATCGCGGCTGTCGAGGCTCACATTGATCCGCCGGATCCCGGCGGCAACCATTGCCGGAGCGTGCTGCGCCAGGGCATTGCCGTTCGTCGTCATGGTCAATTCGTCGAGACCGGCACCGATATGGTGACCGAGCCGCTTTACCAGTTCGGCGATATCGCGTCGCACCAGCGGTTCTCCCCCGGTCAGGCGGATCTTGGTAATGCCGCGGGCGATAAAGCGCTCGGCGATGACCGCGATCTCCTCAAGGCTCAGAATCGCCGATTTGGGCAGGAACGTCATATGTTCCGCCATGCAATAGCGGCATCGTAGGTCGCAGCGATCGGTCACCGAAATGCGCAAATAGCTGATCGTGCGACCGTGGCGGTCGACAAGGCCGGGAGCAGGGGCGGTTGCTGCGATCATCTGCTGTGGAGCTAAGCCTTCATGGAGGTGCGAACAAGGGCATTGCGCCGTGCAAAGCTCACTCTTCTTTATTCGGCGGCGCTTCACTAGGATCAAAGTATGATTGCTGCGTATCAAGCTCCGCTGTTCGTCCTGTCGTTTCGCCAGCGCGATGAGCTTGCATCGCTGGCTGCGGGAGCGGGATGGCAAGTCGTCGCAGCGCGGCGGGCCGGTGGTGCGGAGCGGCGTTTCCTTTCAAGCGGAGCCGCAGTCGCGGTGATCGACGCGCGGGGCGCGGCCGAGGACGGTGTCAGCGCAGTCGCCATGCTCAGCGGCGCGATCGAAGCCAATGGCGGTGCATTGCTGGCGCTGGTTTCGCGCGGCGAGGTCGGGACCATTGCAGCGCTGTTCGAGGCGGGCGCGACGCATTTTCTGGCGAGCCCGTTCAGCGAAGCGGAGTTCCTCCAGGCGCTCCGCTTCGCCGCCCGCCATGCAGAGCGGATGGCACATGAATGGGCTGCGGCTCCCGTCTTCGCTCCGCTGGGTTGGCGCTATGATCTACCGCAAAAAACGCTGGTTTTGACGCCTGGCTTGATGGCGCTTCTTGGGTTGGAGCGGGAGGTTGGCGTCCGCGCGCTGTTGCGCCGCCTCGACAGGGGGGACCGGGCTGCGGCGATCGCCGCGCTGCGGCGCATGTCGCATGGTCGTCCTGCAACAGCCTTCGCCCATGATGCCGAAGGGATCGGCCGCATTGTGCAGCATCTGCAATGGGACGAAGCGACGCAGCGCATCGAGGCGGTGATCGAGCCGCTTGGCAGCGCACCCGAGCCGGCGGCGGAGATGCGGGAGGCATTGGCCGGCAGTCGCGATGCCAGCAGCGCGCGGCGCTGGTTGACACGGCAGTTGGAGAGCGGCGGCGACGCGCCGCTGCATATGATGCTCGTCGCGCTCAACCGCTTCGACATGGTCAACACGGCCTATGGCCGCGCAGCCGGTGACGCGCTGTTGCGGAGCGCGCAAAAGCGGATCGACGATGCCGCGCGCGAAATGCTGGGACGCGAGGCGCTGATTTCCCGGATGGGCGGTTCGACCTTCATCGTCGCCGCGCGGGCTCCGCGCTTGCGGATCGATCTGGCGGTCGCGCGCGTCGCTACGGAATTGGCGCGCCCCTTTGTGACGGGTGAGTCGATTGCGGTGCTGGGCTGCAGGATCGGCCTTGCCGAGGCGCGTGACGACGATTCCGCCGCCACCCTCCTGCGCCGCGCAAGTGAGGCATTGGCCGAAGCGCGCGAATCCGACAGCGCGACGATGCGGGTGGCCGATTCCGATAGCGAAGGCGAGCCGATCGACCGGCTTGCGGTCGAACTGAATCATGCGATGGACCGTGGCGAGATCGGCGTGTTGTTCCAGCCGCAGGTTTCGGTCTCCAGCGGGGCGATCGTCGGGGTCGAGGCGCTCGCGCGGTGGGAGCATGGCGTGCTGGGGACGATCGGTGCCGAGACGTTGTTCGCTGCGGCCGCGCGTGCCGATCTCGACATCGGGCTTTCCGATCATATCCAAAAGCTTGTGCTGGCCCAGGCGGCCGCCTGGCCGGCCTCGCTTGGCGACTTGCGGTTGTCGCTCAATCTGACGGCGGGGGACATTGCCCGCCCAGGCTTCGCCGATCTGTTTCTTGACCGCGTCGACAGCAGCGGCTTCCCGCGCTCCCGGCTGACCCTGGAGATTACCGAGAGTGGCTTGATCGAGGATCTGGGGATCGCCTCGAACCTGTTGTCGCTGTTGCGCGGGGCGGGATGCCGTATCGCGATTGATGATTTCGGAACCGGCTATTCGAGCCTCGCTTATTTGAAGGCGCTGCCGCTCGATTATCTCAAGATCGACAAGAAGCTGGCGCAGGACATTACCGGGTCCCCGCGCGACCGGATCGTGGTGCGCGGGGTGATCGATATGGCGCGCTCGCTGGGGCTTACGGTGATTGCCGAAGGGGTGGAGAATGAGGCGCAGTTGGAGGCGCTCGCGAAAGAAGGCTGCCAGATCTACCAGGGCTTCCTGTGTTCGGAGCCGATTACACTGGCAGCGCTCGTCGCGCTGGTTGCAACCAGATGACCGACCCGCGCGACGTAACCGGCGTTTGGTATGGCCGTTGGACCGCGACCGACCGACGCATCATGCCGAACAGCTTCATCGCGACGCTGCAGGAATCTGCGTCGCTTGTTTCGGGTACGATCACCGAGCCTGATCGGCAGCAGGCGGGCCTTTTGCGCGCCATTGTTGACGGCACACGGAATGGCGGACAAATCGAGTTCACCAAGACGTATGACGGCAGCGGGCGGCTGGCACATTCGGTGGAGTATTCGGGGACTGTGAACGCTCCGGGCACAGAGATCGCAGGCTTGTGGCGGCTGGCCGGCTATTCCGGCCGCTTCTCCATGACTCGCAAGCAGTTCGATGCCGATGCGTTGATGGATGACGCATCGGCAAAGCTGGACGAACCTGTGACCGTCTGACCGGCGGTATGGCCGTTACCCCGCCGCTTTGGCCAGCCCCTTGGACAGTTGCAGCGCGCCGTGAAGCCGCGCCTTTGGATCGCCCCACACGCGCGACACCACCAATTTGCTGTCGGGCCTGAGCCGCGCCACGCCGTCGAGCTTGCCGACCCAGGCGAGCAACCCGGGGACATTTGGCGGGGTATCGTCGAAGAAGGTGACCAGCGCCCCCTTCGGCCCCACGTCCATCTTGGCGACGGCGGCCTTCTTGGCGTTGAGCTTGATCTCGATGATGCGGATCAGGTTTTCGGTCGGATCGGGCAATTTGCCGAAACGGTCGATCAGTTCGGCGGCGAACGCCTCGACCTGGTTCTGGTCTTCGAGATCGTTGAGGCGGCGGTAGAGGCCCATGCGCAGATCGAGATCGGGCACATACTCCTCGGGAATGAGGATCGGGGCGTCGATGGTGATTTGCGGGCTGAAGTCCTTGGGGCGCAGGCGTTGGCCGCCAGCCTTGGCGTCCATGATCGCCTCTTCCAGCATCGACTGGTAGAGTTCGTAGCCGACCTCTTTGATATGCCCGGACTGTTCGTCACCGAGCAGATTGCCGGCACCACGCTGATCGAGGTCGTGGCTGGCGAGCTGGAAACCCGCGCCCAGCGTGTCGAGGTCGCTCAACACCTTGAGCCGCTTTTCGGCGGTTTCGCTCAAGATGCGGTTCTCGGGCGTGGTCAGATAGGCATAAGCGCGCGTTTTGGCGCGACCGACGCGACCGCGCAGCTGATAGAGCTGGGCGAGGCCGAAGCGGTCTGCACGGTGGATGATCATCGTGTTGGCGCTTGGGATATCGAGCCCGCTTTCGACAATAGTGGTCGAAATCAGCACCTCGAATTTCTTGTCGTAGAAAGCGGACATGCGCTCTTCGACCTCGGTCGGCGACATTTGGCCGTGCGCGACGACGTAGCGGACCTCCGGCACGTGATCCCGCATGAACGCCTCGATATCGGGCAGATCGGCGATGCGGGGGGTGACGAAGAAGCTTTGGCCGCCACGATAATGTTCGCGCAGCAACGCCTCGCGCAGCACGACCGGGTCCCACGGCATGACATAGGTGCGCACCGCCAGACGGTCGACCGGCGGGGTCTGGATCACCGACAGTTCGCGCAGGCCCGACATCGCCATTTGCAGCGTGCGCGGGATCGGCGTGGCGGTGAGGGTGAGGACGTGGACGTCGTTCTTGAGCGCCTTCAGCCGTTCCTTGTGGGTGACGCCGAAGCGTTGCTCCTCATCGACCACGACGAGGCCGAGGCGCTTGAACTCGATGCCCTTGGCGAGGATTGCGTGGGTGCCGACCACCACGTCGATCGTGCCGTCGGCAAGGCCTTCCTTGGTCGCCTTGGCCTCGGCACCGGGCACGAGGCGGCTGAGGCGCCCGACGTTGAGTGGGAAGCCCTCGAAACGCGCGGTGAAGTTGTTGAAATGCTGGCGAGCGAGCAGGGTGGTGGGGCACACCACCGCGACCTGCAGCCCCGCCATCGCGGCGGCGAAGGCCCCGCGCAGCGCGACCTCGGTCTTGCCGAAACCGACATCGCCGACGACCAGCCGGTCCATCGGCGTGCCCTTGCCGAGATCGCCCATCACATCCTCGATCGCGCGATCCTGATCGTCGGTTTCCTCATAGGGGAAGCGGTCGACAAAGGCGGCGTAGCTGCTGTCGCGATCGATCGTTTCGGCCGGGCGCAGCGCGCGTTCGGCGGCTGTGGCGATGAGTTCGCCCGCGATTTCGCGGATGCGCTCCTTCATCCGGGATTTGCGGCGCTGCCATGCCTCCCCGCCGAGTTTGTCGAGGCTCGCGCCTTCGCTGTCCGAGCCGTAGCGGCTCAGCACTTCGAGATTTTCGACGGGTACGAACAGTTTGTCGCCGCCGGCATAAGTCAGCGCGACGCAATCGTGCGGGGCCTGGCCGACGGGGATCGAGGTCAGCCCCTCATAACGGCCGATGCCGTGATCGGCATGGACGACGAGATCGCCCGGTGTGAGCATCGCCAGCTCGGCGAGGAAAGCATCGGCCGATTTCTTGCGCTTGTTGCGGCGCACGAGGCGGTCGCCGAGCATGTCCTGCTCGGTGAGGAGCGCGACTTGGGGACTCGAGAAGCCGTGGTCGAGCGGAAGGATGATAAGGGCGACTGAAACTCCCCTCCCGCTGGCGGGAGGGGTTGGGGGAGGGACGTCTGCAGCTTTCCTGGCCGGTGGGGTGGTGGCAGGCCCTCCCCCAGCCCCTCCCGCAAGCGGGAGGGGAGAAGAAGCGCCCAGCGCCTCCTGCCACGTATCGACCAGCTTGAGGTTGGTCGCGCCATGATCGCGCAGCAGCCCCGCTAACCGCTCGCGCGCGCCGGTGGAGTAGCTCGCCAGCACGGCCTTGCGCCCGTCGCGCTGCAGGTTGCGGAGATGGTGGACGACGGCTTCATAGACATTCGCGCCATTGGCGCGTTCGGCACCGAAATCGCGCGGCCCGTCGACGCCGAAATCGATTACGCTCGCGCTTTCGGGTTCGTGGAAGGCGGTGATTCGGTGCGCGGGCGCTTCCTCCAACCGCTCGGCAAAGTCCTTGGCGGTCAGATACAGGCTGTCGACGGGGAGCGGGCGATAGCTGCCGGGATCGCTCGACTGCGCCTTCACGCGGTTGGCGTGATAGTCGGTGATCGCTTCGAAGCGTTGTTCTGCGGCTGCGACCGATCCGGCATCGCGCAGGATCACCGCGCCGTCGCCCAAATGATCGAACAGCGTGGCGAGCTTTTCCTCGAACAGCGGGAGCCAATGCTCCATCCCCGCCAAGCGCCGCCCGTCGCTGATCGCCTGATAGAGCGGGTCGCCGGTCGCGGTCGCGCCGAAGCGTTCGCGGTAGCGCGCGCGGAAGCGCTTGACGCTGTCCTCGTCGATCAGCGTTTCGGAGGCGGGGAGCAGCACAAAGCCCTCGACGCGCCCGGTGGTGCGCTGATCGGCGGGGTCGAAGGTGCGGACGCTTTCGATCTCGTCGCCGAAGAAATCGAGCCGCAGCGCCTGTTCCTCGCCGCTGGGGAACAGATCGACCAGGCCGCCGCGCACGGCAAATTCGCCCGCATCGGCAACGGTTTCGACGCGGACATAGCCATTGGCTTGCAAGAGCGCGGCGAGCCGGTCGCGCCCAATCCGTTCCTTGGGCGCAAGCCGCGCGACCAATTGGCGGATGCGGAACGGCGTGAGCGTGCGCTGCGCCACCGCATTGACGGTGGTGAGCAGCAATTGCGGGCCCTTGGGCGGCTGTTGCAGGCGGTAGAGCGTCGCCATGCGCTCGGCCATGACGCGCAAGGTCGGCGAGGCGCGGTCATAGGGCAGGCAGTCCCAGGCCGGGAAGGTGAGCACCTCAAGGTCGGGGGCGAAGGTGGGGGCGGTCGCCGCGATGGCGCGCATCGCCGCTTCGTCCGGCGCGACGAACACCGCGCGCGTCTTGGCGGCGCGGGCGAGATCGGCGAGCAGCCATGGCTCGAACCCGGTGGGCACGCCTGCCAGCGTGAGGGGGGTCTTGGCGGTAAGGATGTGCGAAAGGTTGGGCATTCTTGTTTCCCTCTCCCCGCTTGCGGGGAGAGGGCAAGCGAGCGAAGCGAAGCGCGGGAGAGGGGCAGTCATGGAAGGGCGTGCGCGTTACTGCCCCTCTCCCCGACCCTCTCACCCGCGAGCGGGGAGAGGGAGGCTTTTTTATTCTGCGATCGGCACGTAGTTCAGCGCTTTGAGCGCATCGACGATCGAACCCTGATAGCGCGGCGGGCACGCTTCGGTTCCGATTGCCCAGGCCATGATGTCGACATCCTGTTCCTCCAGCAATTCCTCGAACAGCGTGATTTCGGCGTCGTTCCATCCGTCCGAGCGCGCGTCGAAAAAGCCGCCGATCAGCAGATCGGCTTCCTTGGTGCCACGGTGCCAACTGCGGAAGCGCAGGCGTTTGAGGCGGGTTTCGCGGTCCATGGGCGTCCAACGCAGATTGCCCGACGACCCCCGACAGCATGTGCTGGCGGTGGTGGCCGGGTGGGGGTAAGAGCACCCCAGATAGTCATGCGGCCCGATATCCTCAATCCATTGTTCGCCGAAGTCACGGCGCTGAAGGGCATTGGCCCCGGCCTGGCCAAGCCGCTCGACCGGCTCGGCCTGTCGCGCGTGGTGGATGTCGCCTTTCATTTGCCGACCGGTTGGGTCGATCGGCTGGCGCGCGACGAGCTCGACATGGCCGATGCCGGGCGCACGATCGCGATCACGCTGACCGCGCAATCCTACCGCTCCAGTGCCGGGCGCGGGCCAACGCGCGTGCAGGCGACCGATGCGCGCGGCAATTATGTGAGCCTGGTGTATTTCGGTGGGCATTCGGGCTGGGCGAAGAAGCTCGCGCCGATTGGCGAGCCGCGCCGCGTGTCGGGGCGACTGGAGCAATACGGCCAGGAATTGCAGATCGTGCATCCCGACTATGTGCTGCCGCTGGAAGAAGCCGAGGATACGCCCGAGCGCGAGGCGATCTATCCGCTGTCGGAAGGGATCACGTCCAAGCGGATGGGGCATTTGGCGGCGCAGGCGATCGAGCGGGCGCCCGATTTGCCCGAATGGATCGAGCCGGGCTTGCTGGCGAAGCACGATTGGCCCGGCTGGCGCGCGGCGTTGGCGCGCATTCATGCCGACCCGTCCGACCCGGACGCGCGGACACGGCTGGCCTATGACGAAATCTTCGCCAACCAGCTGGCGCTGATGCTGGTGCGGCAATCGTCGCGGGCGCGGCGGGGGCGGGCGCTGGTCGGGACCGGACGACTGCGCGAGGCGCTGCGCTTGCCCTATGCGCTGACCGGCGCACAGGCGCGCACGGTGCGCGAGATTGAGGGGGATCTGGCGCAGGCGCAACCGATGCTGCGGCTGCTGCAAGGCGATGTCGGCGCGGGCAAGACGCTGGTGGCGACGCTGGCGATGCTAACGGCGGTGGAAGCGGGGGCGCAGGCGGCATTGCTCGCGCCGACCGAGATCCTCGCGCGGCAGCACTACGAGTCGCTGCGGCGGATGCTGGCAGGCTTGCCGGTCGAGGTTGCGGTGCTGACCGGGCGCGACAAGGGCCGCGTGCGCGAAGCGACGCTGATGGGGCTGGCGGCGGGCACGATCGACATTCTGATCGGCACGCACGCGATCTTCCAGGAGGCGGTGTCCTATAAGGACCTCGGGCTGGTGGTGGTCGATGAGCAGCACCGCTTTGGTGTCGCGCAGCGGATGATGTTGCAGGCCAAGGCGAAGGCAGCGCCGCATTTGCTGGCGATGACCGCGACGCCGATCCCGCGCACGCTCACGCTCGCCAATTACGGCGAAATGGACGTCAGCCAGATCGACGAGATGCCGCCTGGGCGCCAGCCGATCGAAACGCGCGTGATTTCGGAGGACCGGCTGAGCGACGTGGTCGATGCGCTGGGGCGGCACCTGTCCGATGAAGGGCAAGCCTATTGGGTGTGCCCCTTGGTCGAGGAAAGCGAGAAGAGCGATCTCGCGGCAGCCGAAGCGCGGGCCGAGACGTTGCGCGCGCGCTTTGGCGACCGCGTCGGGCTGGTTCACGGCAAGATGAAACCCGCCGAAAAGGACGCGGTGATGGCCGCCTTCGCCAGCGGGCACTTGGGCGTGCTGGTGGCGACGACGGTGATCGAGGTCGGGGTCGACGTGCCCAATGCGACGCTGATCGTGATCGAACATGCCGACCGCTTCGGCCTCGCGCAATTGCACCAGTTGCGCGGGCGCGTCGGGCGCGGGTCGGGCAAGTCGAACTGCCTGTTGATTCGTGGCGGGGCGCTGAGCGAAACCTCGCGCGCGCGTCTCGCCTTGATGCGTGAGACCAATGACGGCTTCCGCATTGCCGAGGAGGATTTGCGGTTGCGCGGTGCGGGAGAGTTGCTCGGCACCAAGCAATCGGGCGAGGCGGGTTTCCGCCTGGCGACGCCCGAGATGCTGACCACTTTGCTGCCGATCGCGACCGACGACGCACGCCTGCTGATCGACCGCGACGGTGGCCTGCAAGGCGCGCGCGGACAAGCGGCGCGAACGGCGCTCTATCTGTTCGAGCGCGAGGCGGGCGTTGCCTTGCTGCGATCGGGGTGAGGCGCGCCTAGACTCGATTTTGCTTAAACCGGATCACCCAAAGTCCGTTCGGGCTGAGCCTGTCGAAGCCCCCTCGCCAAACGCGAGCAGATTTCTTGGGCACGGCCCTTCGACAGGCTCAGGGCGAACGGGTTGAGCTATTTACCCCGCACCATCACCGCCAGCACCTCATAATAGTCCGCAAGGTCGATCGGTTGATCCAGCTCGCATCCGATTCTGCCGCCAAGTGCCCAGCGGATTTCCGCTACCACGACACCGACCACCGGCAACGTGACGCGTAACCGGTCCCCCTCGCCATAGGGAACCTCGGCGCGCGCCATGAGGCCGAGCGCCGACAGGTTCACGATCAGCAACGACACCTGTTGTGCGTCCGGGCCATAAGCCCGAGCGCGATAATGTACTTCGTCGCGGGCCAGGGCGCGCTTGTCCGCGACCTGTCCTGCCAGTGCCTTCGCCATTGCCAAACCCCTCTAATGGGCCGGGCAAAAATACGACAAAGGATGTAAAACAGGTCGCAACGAAGCCGCTTAACGTCCGCTAACCGTTATATTTTTTTGAGGTTCTGTCGAGATTTACGCGCGGACCAACAGGCCGTGATGCTTCTTGCCTGCGGCGATACGGACCGGCTCGTCGCCAACTTCGATCATCAATGCCTCATCGCTGACCTTGTCCGCGCCGACGCGTGCGCCGCCGCCCTTGATCAGCCGCTTGGCCTCGCCCTTCGATGCCGCGAAGCCGAGGCCAATCAGGGCATCGACAATGCCGATCGGGCCGGAGACCGCGAAGGTCGGCAGCGCGCCGCCCGCACCGCCTTCCTCAAAGGTGCGCCGCGCGGTTTCGGCGGCTTCGGCAGCGGCGGCTTCGCCCCGGCACATCGCGGTCGCGGCATTGGCGAGCACGATCTTTGCGGCATTGATCTCGGCACCTTCCAATGCTTCTAGGCGCGCAATCTCCTCGAGCGGCAGATCGGTGAACAGCCGCAGGAAGCGGCCGACATCGCGGTCATCGGTATTCCGCCAGAATTGCCAGTAATCGTAATGCGGCAACTGGTCCTCGTGCAGCCACACCGCGCCCGACATCGTCTTGCCCATCTTTCCGCCATCGGCGGTGGTGATGAGCGGCGTGGTGATGCCGTAAACCTCGGTCCCGTCCATGCGGCGCGACAGTTCGATGCCGTTGACGATATTGCCCCATTGGTCCGACCCGCCCATTTGCAGGCGGCACCCGGCGCGGCGCGACAGTTCCAGGAAATCATAGGCCTGGAGGATCATGTAGTTGAATTCGAGGAAGGACAGCGATTGCTCGCGGTCGAGCCGCAGCTTGACCGAATCGAAGCTGAGCATCCGGTTGACCGAGAAATGCTGCCCGACATCGCGCAGGAAGGGGATGTACTCGAGCTTGTCGAGCCACTCGGCATTGTCGAGCATGATTGCATCGGTCGGGCCGTCGCCGAACACGAGGAAGCGTTCGAAGATACGCCGGATCGAGGCGACATTGGTGGCGATGCCATCATGGTCGAGCAGCTTGCGTGCTTCGTCCTTGAAGCTCGGATCGCCGATCTTGCCGGTACCGCCGCCCATCAGCACGATCGGCTTGTGCCCGCTTTGCTGAAGGCGGCGCAGCAGCATGATCTGGACGAGGCTGCCGACATGCAGCGACGGTGCGGTCGGATCGAAGCCGATATAACCGGGCACGGTCTGCTTGTTCGCCAACGCATCGAGCGCGGCGGCGTCGGTCGTCTGGTGGATGTAGCCACGCTCGGACAGCAGGCGGAGGAGGGCGGAGGTGTGCTCGGTCATTCCGGGCGAATAGCCGATTTTTCCCCGAATTAAATCCCCGGCAATTGCCGCTGCGGATCGACCGGGGTGCGGCCCTTGCGCATCTCGAAATGGAGTTCGGGTCGGTCGGCCAGCCCCGAATCGCCCGACAATGCGATCGTCTGCCCGCGCCGGACCGATTGGCCGCGCTGGACCAGCAACTGGCTGGCATGGCCATAGACCGTCGTCCAGCTATCGCCGTGCTTGACGATGACGAGGCCGCCCAGCGTCGGGATGCCACTGCCGGCATACGCGACCACGCCATCTGCGGCGGCGAGAATGGGCGTCCCGATCGGCACGGCGATCTTGATGCCGTTATATTTTTCGCCCGACGCGCCGGGGCCGAAATGGGCGACGATGCGCCCCCGCACTGGCCAGGCGAAACCGCCGCTAAAACGGGTCGGCTCGGCAATCGCCTGGGTGGGAGAGAGCACGCGCCGCGATGAGGGCGATGGCCGCACCGGGCGGTCGTTCGCGGCCAGTGCCGGTTCACTACCGGTGACGATATCGTCGATGTCGAGCCGGAACGCCGCGGCGCGCTCGGCGGCTGTGCTCCCATTGGCGGTGCCGGGTATGACAATGCGCATGCCGACACGCAGCGTGTACGGCTCGTTCAACTCATTCGCGGAAACGATGCGTGACCAATCCACGCCGTAAGCGCGCGCGATCGCGATCCCGGTCTGTCCGGCGCGGACAAGGTGATAGCGCCCGCCGGGAATGTCGAGCCGCTGCCCGGGCCGGATCACGAACGGTGGGGTCAGGCCATTCGCACGCGCGATCGCCTCCGACCCCGCGCCCGTACGATCCCCCACGGCGCGCAACGTGTCGCCGGGTCGGACGATATAGCTGGTCGCGGAAATGGTCTCGGCATCGGGGGTTACCGGCCGCGCCTGCCAGGCTGGTGGCGGAGCGGGAAGGGCGGAAACGCCCGCATCGATGCGTTGCGGTTCGTAGCGCTCCTGCTCGCGCTCGGCGCGATCCCCGCCTTGCGGTTCATAGGGCCGTTGGTCGTCGCGCGGCTGATAGGGGGGCGGGGTGTCGTAACCGCGTTGTGGCCGGTCGGGGTTCGGAATGCAGGCGGTGAGTGTAGAAAGGACCAAGATCGCGATACCAAACGTCTTGCCGCGATGCCCCATACTCTACCCCCCTAACCGTACAATGCCCCAAGCATAGCAAGCGAGGGGCGGTGTGTCAGGTCGAGATGCAGCGGCGTCACGGCAATGTACCCATCTTGCACAGCTTCCAGATCGGTGGCGTGGGCCGGTGTTTCCTCCGTCGGGCCGAGCGCGAACCAGTGATAGTCATACCCGCGCGGATCGCGGTTGGTGACGATCTGCAGGCGGCCATAGTCGCGAAGGCCCTGCTGCACGATCTTGATCCCCTTCACCGCGTCGGCAGGTCCGGTCGGGAAGTTGATGTTGACCAGGCTGCGCGGCTCCAGCGGGGCGTCGATCAACGGGCGCAACACGCGTTCGCCCCACGCAGCGGCGGCTTCGAACGGCACCGCGTCCCCCAGTCCCTCGCGATCATAGACCTGGCTCAGCGCGATCGAACGTACCCCCGCCAGCGCGCCCTCCATCGCGGCGGAAACCGTGCCGGAATAGGTCACGTCCTCGGCCAGATTGGCCCCGCGATTGACCCCGGACAGGATCAGGTCGGGCTTGGCCTCCCGCATGATCCGGGCCAGCGCCATCATCACGGCATCGGTCGGCGTGCCGGCCACGGCAAAGCGCTTTTCGCCATGCTGGCGCACCCGGATCGGGCGCGTCAGCGTCAGCGAATGGCCAGCGCCGGACTGTTCGTCGGCGGGGGCAACGATCCAGACATCGTCGGAGAATTTCGCGGCAATCGCCTCCAGGATTTTTAGCCCGGGCGCGTGATAGCCATCGTCATTGGTCAGCAGAATCCGCATCGTGTCGTCCTTTATGCATGACGCGCTTTTCCGTTCGTGCTGAGCTTGTCGAAGCATCGCTCTCCCTTGCATGCCAGGCGCGGGAAGAGGGCCGCCCTTCGACAGGCTCAGAGCGAACGGGAAAGGTCAGCGTGCCGGTTCCAGGCGGTTGAGGCCCTTGAGATAGGGCTGGAGCACGTCGGGAATTGCCACCGCGCCATCTTCCTGCTGATAGTTTTCCAGAACCGCGACCAACGTCCGTCCGACCGCGAGGCCCGAGCCATTGAGCGTGTGGACGAAGCGCGTCGCTTTCTCGCCCTCGGGCCGATAGCGCGCGTTCATGCGCCGCGCCTGGAAATCGGTGCAGGTCGAGCAACTCGAAATCTCGCGATACTGGCCTTGTCCCGGGAGCCACACTTCGAGATCGTAGGTGCGCGCGGCGGTGAAGCCCATGTCGCCGGTGCACAATTTCATGCGGCGGAACGGCAAGCCAAGCGCGTTGAGCAAACCTTCGGCACACGCCGTCATCCGCTCATGCTCGGCCTCGGAGGCATCGGGCGTGACGATCGAGACCATCTCGACCTTTTCGAACTGATGCTGGCGGATGAAGCCGCGCGTGTCGCGCCCCGCAGCGCCCGCTTCCGAACGGAAGCAGGGGGTGAGGGCGGTGAAGCGCAGCGGCAGCTCCGCCTCGCTCAAAATCTGTTCGCGCACGATATTGGTCAGGCTGACTTCGGCGGTCGGGATCAACCAGCGGCCATCGGTGGTCTTGAACAGATCCTCGGCGAATTTGGGGAGCTGCCCGGTGCCGAACACCGCTTCGTCGCGGACCAGCAGCGGGGGCACGACTTGCTCATAACCATGTTCGCCCGACAGCGTATCGAGCATGAATTGCCCAAGCGCGCGGTGCAGCCGCGCCGCCGCGCCGCGCAGCAGCGTAAAGCGCGCGCCAGACATCGCCGCGCCGGTTTCGAAATCGAGTCCCAGTGCAGGGCCGATCGCGTCGTGCTCGCGCGGGGTGAAGGCGAAGGTGCCGGGGGTGCCGTGGCTGGCGACCAGCACATTCCCGGCTTCGTCGGCACCCTCGGGCACGTCGGCGAGCGGCAGGTTGGGGATCGCCGCGAGTTGGGCGCTCAACGAGTCGCCGAGCGCTTTTTCTTCGGCTTCGATCGCGGGCAGCCGTTCCTTCAGCGTCGCAACTTCGGCCATCAACGTGGCGGCGGTCGCCTCGTCCTTGGCCGCTTTCGCGGCACCAATCGCTTTCGAGGCTTCGTTGCGCCGCGCCTGCGCGACCTGCGCCTCGGTCATCAGCGCGCGACGCCGTTCGTCGAGCGCGACCAGTTCAGAAGCAACGGGGGCAAAGCCGCGCCGGGCGAGGCTTGCGTCGAAAGCGGCGGGATCGTCCCGGATCAGGCGGATATCATGCATGACCGGGCTATGGCGTCGCCCCGTACCCTGCGCAACCCGTTCCGGTATCGATGCCGCCCTGCGGCCGCTTTTCGCGGGCTCAGGCCAGGTTTGCGGTCGGTTTGGCGAAGCGCTTGCGCGCGACCAGCGCCGCGGCTGCGGCTCCGAACAGCAGGACCATTGGCGGCGCAGGAACCGGTGCCGGTGGGCCCCCGCTCGACCCCGTGCTTCCGCTGCTGGCGCTGCTCGACGCGCTGCTCCCGCTGCCCGATGATCCCCACCCACCATTGGAGCTCCAACCGTGGCTGCTCGAGCCATAGCTGCTCGAGCTCGCCGAGGAACTGCTGCTGCTCGACCCGTTGGAAGAACTCGCGGACGACACGTTGCCGCTCGACGAAGACGAGACGTTGCCGCTCGACGCCGAGGACACATTGCCGCTCGAGGAGGAGGAAACGTTTCCGCTCGATGCCGAGGAAGAGGAAACGTTCCCGCTCGAAGATGACGAGGACGAGGACGACACGTTCCCGCTCGACCCGCCTGATGCGGAGGATACGTTGCCGCTGGAACCGCCCGAGCCGCCAGACGCCGACGACACGTTGCCGCTCGACGAAGATCCACCGGTGGACGAGGTGCTCGACACCGTCGCACCGCCCGTGCTGGTGGAGGATCCGCCCGAACCGCCCGACGAAGATGTGCTGCTCACTGCGCCGCTGGAGGACGTGCTCGAAACGCTGCCGCTCGACGTCGACGATCCGCCCGTCGACGTGGAACCTCCGCTGGTGGACGAACTGGTGGAAGATCCACCGCTCGATGTCGAGCCGCCGGACGAGGTCGAAGAAATCACGATGCTGCCACCGCCGCTGCTGCCACCGCCGCCAAAGAACCCGCCGGCGAAGAAGCCGCCGCCGCCGAAACCGCCACTGCCGCCGATCACGGTCGTGCCGCCACCACCGCCACCGGAGCCGGAATAGGGTGGCGCGACCGGCACGGGATCGCCCTGCGCGGTCATATAGACGACCTGCGGCTGGGTCGTCGTGGTGGTTTGGGTAACGACCTTGCGAACGCGCGCCCCGACTCGCCCGACACGCGCACCACCTGCGGCGACGGTCGTGGTGCGTCGCACGATTCGCTTGGTTACCTTGTGGGTATAAGCGCCGCGCGCCCGTGCGCTGTCGGCCACGTGAACGGCTCCCCCGCCGACAATCGCACCTCCACAGGCACATGCACAGAGTTTCGCCAAAGCCATCCGGACGGACATGATGCTATTCTCTCATTAACGGCGCAGGTGTCGCGTAGACGACACATTCCACTCAGACATACATTCGGTATTCCGCAAAGTGCCCAACAAAGCGTTAAGTGCAATTGCATTAACCAACTTTTTCGTGATCATTCTGCAACAAATGCTGACTAAGCAGTGTGGAGCATGGTTAATGTTTCATTATGGAACGACCTCGATGTTAACATTTTTTAAGCGCGCAGAGGTGAAAGCCCGTTCCTGATCCTGCGTCCGCGGTCGTTTAAAGCCCGAAAGGCGCGGGCGAGAGTCGGGCATCGCCAATTTCGGCCAATCCGATATTCGCGCACCGCACGGCATCAGGATTGCTTGTGGTGCTTCAATGGCATGGCTATAGGCCCGCATCAGGTGGGTTGACCTTGGCTCGGTCCGGAGGTGCGCAAAGCATCGGGTGACCGTGAGGGGAGAGAGTGGGATGGCGACTGTCTTGAATAGATTGGACGATTCCGAAAAGTTCGCGGTACCGCAGGTCGGTAGTGACGACGGCTACCGGCCAAGCGCCGACGAGGAGTTCATGAACCCCCGTCAGCAGGCGTATTTTCGCGCAAAGTTGCAAGGCTGGAAGGATTCGATCCTGCGCGAGGCAGCGGGTACGCTCTCGCAGCTTCAGGTCGATACCCTGCGGGAGGCAGATCTTACCGACCGGGCGTCCAGCGAGACCGATTGGTCGATCGAACTGCGCACCCGGGACCGGCAGCGTAAGCTAATCTCCAAGATCGAGGCCGCAGTGCGTCGAATCGATGAAGGGGAATATGGCTATTGCGAAGTGACCGGCGAGCCGATCTCGCTGGCTCGCCTGGAAGCGCGGCCGATCGCGACGATGACGGTCGAGGCCCAGGAGCGTCACGAACGGCACGAAAAGATTTCGCGCGAGGATTGAGCGAACGGTCGCTGCCTTAAGATGTTGGATACCATTGCGCGAGTAGTCTTGCCGCGAACCAAGATCGGCAATTTGCACGCAATGGACCAATATTCGCAAGATCCGCTCAGTCCCTCATTCGATGAAGGGGCGCATAACCGTCAGGACACGCGCGACAGCTTGTTTCTGATGGCGGATTTTCGCGTGGCTGGGCAAAGCGCTACTCACTCGGTGCGGGTTCGCAACCTTTCTGCCGGGGGGTTGATGGCAGAGTTTCCAGACGGCTTGGCGCAAGGCCTGCGAGTCGAGTTCGACGTAAGGGGTGTTGGTTGGGTGCCCGGGCAAATCGCTTGGTCGGCAGCCGGACGCATCGGAGTCGCGTTCGATCGTCAGATCGATCCGCTGCTCGCGCGAAAGCCGGTCGGTCAGGGCGGGCAGACACCCGTTTTCGTGAAACCGATTTTCCCGCGCGCGCTTCGCTAATCGAGAGGTCGGTTGGTGACCCGGACGCGCCTGCGTCCGGGCCCGTCTCACGCTAGATTTGCGCAAGTTCCTGCTTGATTCGAAGCTTTTGTTTCTTTAGCGCGGCCAGTGTCGCGGTGTCCGGCAACGGTCGCTGCGTTTCGGCGGCGATCTGGCGATCGAGGACTGCATGCTTGGCCGAAAGGGCCGAGTGATGCGCGGTCTGCATGGGATGCGTACCTCCTTCATGTGCTGTTTGGGGTAGCCAATAGAACATGCGGAGCGCCGCTTGTCTCTCCCCAATTATAACGAAGTACGATGTGCGCACCGATTCGCGCGACAGGTCGATTTTATCCGTGCTGCGCGTCTGTGATTTGCTAAGGCGAGGCATCGAAGGGGGCACGATGGACGAAAGCCTGATCGCAAAACGGCTGGAGGTGTTACGCGTCGAACATCGCGATCTCGATTCTGCGATCGGGGCCTTGATCGGTTCGGGTGCGCTCGATCAGCTTCAATTGGCACGCTTCAAGAAACGCAAGCTGCGTCTGCGCGATGAAATCGCGATGCTCGAAGATCAACTCGTCCCGGACATTATCGCGTAAGGCGATGGCGTTCCCGAAGTGGGACAAGCGACAAATGGGGCGCGCGCCACAAGGCGCTACCGTTAAGGTTTTGTATATGTATGGTGGTGGCATGGGGTCCCCAGCCTATGATTCGCGCATGCAGCGCCGCGTTATCGACACGCTGTACATCGATGCCATGGTCCTGGCGGATGAGGCGCGCAGCTATTTCGACGAAGGCGGCCGCTCGGATCGCGAAGCCCTTGATCCGCTCGCGCGTGTATCGTTCAGCTGCGAATCGTTGAAGGTCACCACGCGGTTGATGCACGTCATCGCCTGGTTGTTGACCCAGCGCGCGGTTGACGCGGGCGAGATGGCACCGCGCGAGGCGCTGGATGAGTCGCGTAGATTGGGGGCTGCCCCGATGTCCGAGAGCGCGGTCGTCCAATCGATGCCTGCGACCGCTCAAACGCTGATCCTTGCGAGCATCGATCTTCACCGGCGTGTCGCGCGGCTGGACCAAATCCAGGCGGCCGAGATCGAGAGCTTTGAGAGCCCCGCCCGCACGATGCAGGATCGTCTCGCGCTCGCCTTCTGAGTCGCGGTCGCCCGGTCGCGCGCCCTAATAGAGCTACAGCAGAGCTACAGCTTCAGGCGTTCGCGTGCGGCACGATATTGGCGCTCCAGCCGGTCGACCATGTCGGCAACGGGCTCGACTCGGTCGATGACCCCAATGCCTTGGCCAGAGCCCCAAATTTCCTTCCACGCCTTGGGCTTCGCTCCGTTGCCGGTGCCGAAATCCATGGTTTTGAGGTCCCCCTCCGGCAGATTGTCGGGGTCCATCCCGGCCGCGACGATCGACGCGCGCAGGTAATTGCCATGCACGCCTGTGAACAGGTTTGAATAGACGATGTCGGCGGCCTTGCCCTCGACGATCCCCTGCTTGTACGCGGCTTCCGCATTCGCCTCGACACTCGCGATGAAGGGCGAACCGATATAGGCGAAGTCGGCACCCATCGCTTGCGCCGCCAGAATGGCGTCTCCCGTCGCGATCGATCCCGAAAGGGCGAGCGGGCCATCGAACCATTGGCGGATTTCCTGGATGATCGCGAAGGGCGACAAGCGACCGGCATGGCCGCCCGCACCCGCTGCCACCGCGATCAGGCCGTCCGCGCCCTTTTCGATCGCCTTGCGCGCGAAGCGGTCGTCGATCACGTCGTGCAGCGTGATGCCGCCCCAACTGTGGACGGCGGTGTTCAAATCCTCGCGCGCGCCAAGCGAAGTGATGACGATCGGCACTTGCCACTTGGCGCAGGTCGCCAGATCGGCCTCCAGCCGCTCATTCGAGCGATGGACAATCTGGTTGACCGCGAACGGCGCGGCCGGGCGTTCGGGATGTGCGCGATTATGGGCGGCGAGCTCTTCGGTGATGCGGTGCAGCCACTCGTCGAGCAATCCCTGCGGACGCGCATTAAGCGCCGGGAAGGACCCGACGATCCCCGCCTTGCATTGCGCGATGACCAGTTCCGGCCCGGAGATGATGAACAGCGGCGAACCGATGACCGGGAGCCGCAACGATGCGAACAAGGGGGGAATGCTCATGTCCGTTTCATAGCGCAACCGAAACGCCTGTCCAGCGGCGTTGATTTGCCACGGCGCACGAAAGGGTTATGGGGCGGAATTCTGCGTTTGTTTCCGGAGCACCCTAGTGAAGCTGACCCTTGCCGCCGCCTTGTTGATTGGAGTCGCGTCGCCCGCCTTTGCGGTCGGTCAGTTGCCGGAAGGCGTAGCACCCGTCTCGTATGACATCGCCATCCGCCCAGATGCCAAAGCGATGACGTTCTCGGGCGAAGAAACCGTTACGATCTCTGTCGCGCGAGCAACCAAGACGATTGTGCTGAACGCGGCGGACCTCAAAATTACCGGGGCGACCCTCGACGGAACAGCGGTTCCGTTCACGCTCGACACCGGTAAGCAGCAATTGACGCTGACGCTGCCGACGCTCGCGCCGACCGGCCAACACCGCCTGCATTTCGCCTGGACGGGCACGATCAATACCTCGGCGTCGGGCCTGTTCGCGATCGACTATACCAATCCGGACGGATCGACCGCGCGGATGCTGGCCACGCAGTTCGAGGCCCCCGATGCCCGTCGCTTCGCGCCGATGTGGGACGAGCCACAGTATAAGGCGACCTTCACGCTCTCGACCGTGGCACCCGCCGCGCAGACCGCCTTTTCCAACATGCCCGCCACGAGCATGACCCAACAGCAGGACGGGACCACGCTCTATCGGTTCGCGGAAACGCCCAAAATGTCGAGCTACCTCCTGTTCCTCGGAATGGGGGACGTCGAGCGCAAGACGGTGATGGCGGGAAAGACCGAAATTGGCATCATCACCCGGCGCGGGGTGGCGGATCAGGGCGATTACGCGCTTGCCCAGGCCAAGCGCCTGCTGACCTATTATAACGATTATTTCGGTCAGCCTTATCCCTTGCCCAAGCTCGACATGATTGCCGGCCCGGGTTCGAGCCAGTTCTTCGGCGCGATGGAAAACTGGGGAGCGATTTTCTATTTCGAGCCCGAGTTGCTGTACGACCAGAAGCGCGCGACGCAGAGCGGCAAGCAGCGCATCTTCACCGTGGTTGCGCACGAAATGGCGCACCAATGGTTTGGCGATCTCGTCACCATGAAATGGTGGGACGACCTGTGGCTCAACGAGGGCTTCGCCTCTTGGATGGAAAACAAATCGAGCATCGATCTCAACCCCGATTGGAATGCGGCGGCGACGGCGGTGGCGCAGGACCGTGAAGCCGCGTTGCAGGCGGATTCGACCTCGGGCACGCATCCGATCATCCGCCATGTCGAAACCGTCGACCAGATTGGCGAGGGGTTTGACGGGATCACTTATGCCAAGGGCCAGGCCGTCATCGGCATGATGGAGTCGACGCTGGGGGCAGACACCTTCCGCGACGGCATCCGCCGTTACATGGCGAAGTACAAATATTCGAACACCGTGACCGACCAGCTTTGGACTGAATTGTCGGCGGCTGCGGGCAAGCCGGTGGCGGATATCGCGCATGATTTCACGCTGCAGCCGGGCGTGCCGCTCGTCACCATGACCAGCGCCCGTTGCGTCGGCGGAGAAACCAAGGTCACTATGACGCAGGGACGTTTCGCTTATGACGGCAGCGCCAAGCAAGTGCTGACATGGCATGTTCCGCTGACGCTTGGTGTGGTTGGGAAACCAGTGGCGCGCGCGATCGTGCGCGGTGCCAAGCCGACCACGGTCACCGTGCAGGGATGCGGCACCGTGGTGCTCAATCGCGACGAGGGCAGCTATGCGCGCGTGGCCTATGATGCGTCGGCGCACGCGGCGATCGTCCGCGATTTCGCCAGCCTTGCGCTGACCGACCAGCTCGGCACGCTGGGGGATGATTTCGCTCTGGCGAAGGGCGGCAATCAGCGGCTCGACCGTTATTTCGCCGATGTCGGAGCGATCGAACCCGGTGCCAATCCCCTCTTGTGGCAGACGCTCGCCGGGCAGCTATCCGACCTGGGCGGGCGCTTGCCCAAGGGGGCGGCCAAAACCGCGATGCGCGCGCGCATCGTCACGACGCTGGCACCGGCGCTGGAACGCGTCGGGTTCCAGGCCAAGCAGGACGAATCGCCGCTGATCTCCACGCTGCGCGAAACGCTGATCGCGGTGCTGGGCGACAATGGGGACCCCGTCGTCGCCGAGAAGGCACGGCGCTATGTCGCCGCGCTGGCGACCGACACCAACGCGATCCCGGCGGCGATCCGGCAACCGATCCTCGGCACCTATGCCACGAACGCGACCCCTGCCGAATGGGACGCGCTGCTGAAGCTGACGCTGGCCGAAAAGAACCCGGTGGTGAAAAACGGCTATATACGCTTGCTGGGCTATAGCGATGACGATGCGCTGGCCCGTCGCGCGCTCGGCCTGCTGTCGACCGGCGACCTGACCACACCACAAAAGGCCAGCTTGTTGCGCTCGGTCGCGAGCAGCCATCCCGACATGGCGTTCGACTTTGCCGTCAGCAATCTCGCGCTGGTCAATACGCTGGTGGAAACCAGCAACCGGGCGGGCTTCGTGTCCAGCCTGGGGGCCGGTTCGGACGATCCGGCGATGCCCGCCAAGATCACCGCCTTCGCTGCCGCCAATCTGCCGCTCGCCGCACGCGGGGCCGCCAAGGCCACGGTTGCGACGATGGCGGCGCGCCGCCTCGTGAATGCGCGCATTCGCGGCGACATCGCCGCCTGGGCGACGCGTGGCGGCGGCAAAAGCGGGTCTTAATCGACTCGCTTCAACCCGGCGGCATATTTGCGGCCGTTGGCGACATAATGTTCGGCGGAGACGCGCAGCATCGCCTGCGCGTTTTCGTCGAGTTCGCGCACCGCACGGGCGGGGCTGCCGACGATCAGGCTGCCCGGCGGGAACACCTTGCCTTCGGTGACCAGCGCGCCTGCGCCGACAATCGAGCCTGCGCAGATCTCCGCCCGATTGAGCACCACCGCGCCCATTCCGATCAGCACGCTGTCGCCGACGGTACAGCCGTGCAGGATCGCGTGATGGCCGATCGTGCAATCCTCGCCGATCGTCAGCGGCGCGCCGGGATCGGAATGGCACATCGCGCCTTCCTGGATATTGCTGCGCGCGCCCACCACGATCGGCGTATTATCGCCGCGGATCACCGCGCCGAACCAGATGCTGACATCGGGGCCGAGCTGTACATCGCCGATCAGTTCGGCGCTGGGTGCGACCCAGGCATTGTAGCCTAGCGTGGGCCGCAGCCCGTCGATTTCATAGAGCGGCATCTCTCGGTCTCCTGGGCGCGGTTTCTCCCCCCGATGCCAGCACGACGGGTTCCTGTCGATCCGGCGCGGCTTTTCGCCTAGGCGCACAGCATGAGCCTGCACATCTATGTCGACGCCGATGCCTGTCCGGTGAAGGACGAAATCTACAAGGTCGCGCTGCGGCGGTCGGTGGCGGTGACCATCGTCAGCAACAGCCCGATCCGCATTCCCGCCCATCCGTTGCTGTCGCGCATCGTGGTCGGCGACCGCTTCGATGAGGCGGATGACTGGATCGCTGAACGTGCCGATCGCGCGAGTGTGGTCATCACCAACGACATCCTGCTCGCCGATCGCTGCCTGAAAGCAGGGGCCAGCGTGCTTGCGCCCAACGGCAAGCCGTTCACCACGGCGTCGATCGGCAATGCGATCGCGGTGCGCGCGATCATGGCCGATTTGCGCGCGGGCGGCGATGTCGTCGGTGGGCCCGCGCCCTTCGCCAAGGCCGACCGTTCGCGCTTCCTCTCGGCGCTCGACGAAATGCTGGTGCGGCTCGCGCGCTAGGCATCGCTCGGCGGAAAGCGCCGCAGCGCGCCTTCGAGCGAGGCCGTCGCGCTGCCGCGGCGCGCCGGTTGCGGTTGCGTCGGGGCCGGGGACCAGCCGGTCAGATAGAGAATGTCGAATCGCTCAGGCGTCTTGCCGTCGGGATCGGCCCGCTCAGTAAAAAGTTCGGCCGCGCGCGCGAGCGTATCGCGGCGCAGCGGTGTGCGGTCGCGCAGGATATTGGAGGCACCCATGCCGCGCAAATCGCGCAGCAGCCCGCCGATCCCGCGATAGCGGACGGTCAGCGGCTCGATATCCGCCACGGGCAGCGTGAAGCCTGCGCGCATCAGTAAATCGCCCGCCGAGCGCACATCGACTTGCGGATGGATGCGCGCCGCCGGGCGATCCCGCTCCGCCTCGCGCAGAACGCTGCGCAAGGTGGATAGCGTACCCGCGCCACAGAAGGCGGCGAGGAACAGGCCGTCGGGTCGAAGTGCACGCCGGGCGAGCGTGAGCGCGCCGGGCAAATCGTTGACGCTGTCGAGCACGCCTGCCGAAACCACCAGGTCGAACGATTCGGCGGGGAAGGGGAGGCGATCCTCGTCCGCCTGCACCCCGCCGGATTGGACAGCAAACAGCGCGCCCGCGTCGCACCGCGTGACCTTTGCCCCCGCTGGAACGGGCAAGGCCCCGTCGAAGCAGCCGAGATCGAGCATGTCGGTGAAACGATGGGTCACGCTCGCCAGCCGTTCCGCAATCCCGTCGAGCATCGCCGCGCGCAGGAAATCAAACTCGGCGAAGGTCGGCGCGGCGCGGTCGCGGTGGAGGCGGCGCGCGGCGCGGTCGAAGATGTCGGGGACGCTCATCGCGCGGCTTGTGCCGCTCTAGAGGGCGGGCGACAAGGGGGCGTGTCGCCTTGGCTCGCCCCGTTGCGCTTGATCGCCGATTTCGCGCTGCCGCCGCGCTGCCCCGGGTGCGGTGCGGTGACGGGGGAGGATCATCGCTTCTGCGCCACCTGTTGGGGGGCGCTGCGCTTTCTCGCGCCGCCGTGGTGCGCAACCTGTCACACCCCATTCGCTTATGATCGCGGGGCAGAGGCGCAGTGCGCGGCCTGCATCGCCGATCCGCCACGTCATGCCGGGGTGCGCGCCGCGGTGGCCTATGGCGATGTCGCGCGCACGGTGGCGCTTCGGCTGAAATATGGCGGGCGCACCGCCTTTGCCGAGACCGTCGGGCGGCAAATGGCGCGGCTGCTGCCGGAGGATGCCGATGTGCTGGTGCCGGTGCCGCTCCACCGCTGGCGTTTGTGGTCGCGCGGTTTCAACCAGGCCGCGCTGATCGCCACCGCCTTAACGCGCGTGAGTGGCATCGCCCACGATCCGCTGCTGTTGCGCCGCGCGAAGGCCACGCCACCACTGCGCGCGATGGGGGCAAAGGCGCGCGCGCGGGCCGTCGCCGGGGTGTTCCGCGTGATCGACCCCAAGGCGCGGCTGCCCGGCAAGGCGGTGGTGTTGATCGACGACATCTACACCAGCGGTGCGACCACCGACGGCTGCGCCGCCGCCTTGCTGCGCGCGGGCGCGGCGAAGGTCACGATCCTGTGCTGGGCACGGGTCATCGATTCGACCGATTGATGCGCCCGACATTGACAACCACCCACGCACCCCACATTTCTTCCGGATGCCTAAGATTGAAATCTACACCAAAGCCTTCTGCCCATATTGCTCGCGCGCGCTGAAGCTGCTCGCCTCCAAGGGCGTCACGCCCGAGGAATATGACATCACCATGGGCGGCCCCAAGCGCGCCGAGATGCTCGAACGCGCCAACGGTGGCACCACCGTTCCGCAGATCTTTATCGACGGTCGCCATGTCGGCGGGTCGGATGATCTGGCCGCGCTGGAGCGTGCCGGGGAATTGGACGCTTTGCTCGCAGTATGAAGATCGCGCTCGCCCAGGTCACCAGCGGGATCGATCCCGTTGCCAATGCCGAAACGCTCGTCGCGGCGGTGGCGGAGGCGGCGCGGGGCGGCGCGACGATGCTGTTCACCCCCGAAATGTCGGGCTTGCTGGATCGGGACCGCGCGCGCGCCGCACAGGTCTTGCGCAGCGAAGCGGACGATGTCGTGCTGGCCGCGGTGCGTACCGCAGCGGCGGAACACGGCATCTGGGTTCATATCGGGTCGCTGGCGGTATTGGGGGAAAGCGGGCGGCTCGCCAATCGGGCGTTCGTGATCGACGACCATGGCGAAATCCGCGCGCGGTACGACAAATTGCATTTGTTCGACGTGGATTTGCCGACCGGTGAAAGCTGGCGCGAATCCGCAAGCTACGCACCCGGTGAGGGCGCGGTGGTGGTGCAGACCCCGGTCGGCTCGCTGGGCCTGTCGATTTGTTACGATCTGCGCTTTGCCGATCTGTACCGTGCGCTGAGCAACGCAGGCGCGACCGTGCTGGGTGTGCCCGCTGCCTTTACCCGTCCGACCGGCGCGGCGCATTGGCACGTGCTGCTGCGCGCCCGCGCGATCGAGGCCGGGGCCTATGTTATCGCGGCCGCGCAGACCGGCGTCCATGCCGATGGTCGGGCAACCTATGGCCATTCGCTGGTGATCGACCCGTGGGGAGAGGTTATCCTCGATATGGGCGAGACGGCTGCTTTGGGCTTTGCCGAGATCGATCCGGCGCGTGTCGCCGATGTTCGCGCGCGCATTCCGGTGCTCGCGCATCGGCGCGCGATCCCGGAGGTCGAATCGGCGTGATCGTGTTCGATCTGCGCTGTCGTCAGGCGCATGTGTTCGAAGCCTGGTTTGGCTCAACTACTGCGTTCGAGGATCAGCAGGCGCGAGGCCTGCTCGCGTGCCCGATCTGCGGTGATGATGAGATCGTCAAGGCCGTGATGGCCCCGAATGTGGGCACAAAGGGCAACAGCCGCAGCGTTCCGGCGCCAAACGTCCAGGCGGCGGCTCCTCCAGCCCTCACCCCGGAGACGATGAAGGCCGCACTCCACGCGCTCGCGCAGGCGCAGGCGCAGGTGCTTGAAAAGTCGGAATGGGTCGGGCGCGCCTTTGCCGATCGCGCGCGCGCAATGCATGTCGGGGAAACCGCCGCGACGCCGATCCACGGCGAAACGACCCTGGCCGAGGCGAAGGCGCTGGTCGAGGAAGGCGTACCGGTCGCGGCCTTGCCGTTCCCGGTAATTCCACCCGATACGGTCAATTGATTTCGTCAGCGCCGCACAGTACCACCGCGCGCGGCGCCCCCGTAGCTCAGTCGGATAGAGCGACGGTTTCCTAAACCGCAGGCCGGTGGTTCGAATCCACTCGGGGGCACCAGCCTAAATCGGTCACGTACCCCGGCTTTGCGCCAGCACCTCATAGGCCATCACTGCGGTCGCGACCGCCGCATTCAGGCTGTCGGCTTTGCCCAGCATCGGGATCTTCACTAACAGATCGCACTGCGCCGCATAAGCATCGGGCATGCCTTGCGCTTCGTTGCCGGTCAGCAGGAAGGTCGGGGCGGTGTAGCTGGCGGCGCGATAGTCGCTGTCGGCGTCGAGGCTCAACCCCACCAATTGCCCCGGTCCACTGCGCAACCACTGCGTGAACTCCGCCCATTCGCACTGCACGACGGGCACGGTGAACAAAGCGCCCATGCTTGCGCGCACGGCTTCGACCGAGAAGGGATCGACGCATTCGCCGATCAGAATCAGGCCGCCTGCACCGACCGCATCGCCGGTGCGCAGGATCGTGCCGAGGTTACCGGGATCGCGCAGTCGCTCGGCCACCAGCCAGATCGCCGCGCTCGAGCGATCGAGGCTGGCCAGATCGCGCGTAAATTCGGGGAAGACACCGACCACAGCTTGCGGATTGTCCTTGCCCGATAGTTTGGAGAGGATGTCGGGCACGGTCTCGATCGCTTCGCCGCCCGCCGCCTCGACATCGACGACCAAAGCCTGCACCAGCGGATGCGCCGCGCTGTCGCGGGCGAAGAACAAATATTGGGGAATACGCCCGGCTTCGCGCGCCTCGGTCAGGATGCGCAAGCCCTCCGCCAGGAACAGCCCTTCCTCGCGGCGATGCCGCTTCTCGCGCAGCAAGCGCACGCGCTTGATCAGCGGGTTGGAATAAGCCGTGATTTCACGCGGCATTACAGGCGCTCCGGTGCGGCGGCGGGAGCAAGGCAGGGGATGTCGACGTCCATTCCCGCCACATGCCCTCCGCCAGCGCTGCCCGCAAGCGGGGGCTGTGCGGGTCGGTCAATCCTCGCCGAACTTGGCTTCGACCAGGTCGCACAGCGCGCTGACGGCCGTCTCGGCATCTTCGCCGTCGGCGGAGATCATGATCGTGTCGCCCATCGCTGCGCCGAGCATCATCAGGCCCATGATCGACGTGCCCGTGACAGAGCCCGCACCGTCTTTTTCGACCAGCACTTCGCACGGTTGCGCCGCCGCCAGCGTCACGAACTTAGCGCTCGCTCGGGCATGGAGCCCGCGCTTGTTGGTGATCAGGACGCTGCGGCTGACGGCCATCAGGCCGCCGCCTCGCCCAACACCTCGGATGCGACCGAAATATATTTGCGACCCGCCTCGCGCGCGGCAGCAACGGCATCGACGACCTTCATCGACTTGCGCGCCGATTCGAGCCGGATCAGCATCGGCAGGTTGATCCCCGCAATCACCTCGATCCGCCCGCGTTCGAGCAGCGAAATAGCGAGATTGGAGGGCGTGCCGCCGAACAGATCGGTAAGCAGGATGACGCCGCGCCCGGCATCGACACGGGCGATCGCGGCGGCAATGTCGTTGCGCCGCGCCTCCATATCGTCGTCCGGACCGATCGCGACGGTGGCAACACGCTCCTGCTTGCCCACGACATGTTCCATCGCGGTCACAAATTCGTCGGCCAATCGGCCATGAGTCACGAGAACAAGCCCGATCATCGCTCCGCCCAGCTCATGCAACACGCGCCCCATTATTTTGCGTCTCGTCCGGCGCGCCTTCCAGCGAGTCCTGGGGAGCAGCGTCAAGATCTCGATGCGAGACCGTGGGCGAAAATCCCTCCGCGCGCAACCTGGCACCTACCCGCTCTGTCACATGCACCGAGCGATGCCGCCCGCCGGTGCAGCCGAACGCGACGGTGACATAGGATTTTCCTTCGGCTCTGTAGCGCGGAAGCAACAGCAGCAGCAGCGACTCGATCTGCCCGACTGCGGATTCATAAGCAGGGTCTGCTGCGACATAGGCGGCGACATCGGCGTCCAGCCCGGTACCGGGGCGCAGCTGCGGCACCCAGTGCGGGTTGCGCAGGAAGCGCATATCGAAAACGAGGTCAGCGTTGCGGGGCAGGCCGCGGGCGAAGCCGAACGAGGTTACGGAAAGCGTCGGTTGCCCCAGCCGTTCACCGGAAAACGTGGTGCGGACCTGCTGTGCCAGTTCATTGGCGGACAGCGTGGTCGTGTCGATCAATCGGTTGGCCCATTGGCGAATCGGAGCCAGCAATTCGCGCTCGCGCGCGATGCCGTCCGCCGCTGGGCGGTCCAGCGCCAAGGGGTGGCGGCGGCGGGTTTCCGAATAGCGCCGCTCCAGTTCGCTACCGGCGCAGTCCAGGAACAAGGTGCCGATGTCGTGGCCGTGAAGTTTCCGCAGCCGCTTGATCCGTTGGACGATCCGTTCGGGATCGAAGTCCCGTGTGCGCGCTCCGATGCCAAGCGCAAGCGGCTGGCCTGATTGGCCGGCTCCGTTCGGGAGCGGCGTGTCCAGCAACCGATCCAGCAACAGGAGCGGGAAATTGTCGACGACCTCCCACCCGAGATCCTCGAGCGTTCGGAGCACCGTCGACTTGCCGGCACCCGACATGCCAGTGACGAGCAAAATGTCCTTCGGGTCACGCATTATAGTTCCTTTGTAGCGCGGTGCAGCGCTAATTCCACCTTGATCGGGGCAGATTGTTCGAAGGCTTCAAGCTTGGTTTCGGGCAGATCGACCCCCGCGATGGTCATTACGGTCTGGCGCAGCGGCATCCGTTCGACGGCACCGCCCAGATGCACCACGAGCGCGGCGGCGACATTGTCGATATGCGGAATCGCGACGATGCCGATCCCGCGAACTTCGATCTTTCCGACAATCGTTTCTGGAGCCGAGGCAAACAGCGCACCGTCGCGAACCTCAAGGATCGTGTAATCGTCGCTGATCAGATTTGCCCCACGATCAATCAGGCGCAAGGCGAGGTCGGACTTGCCCGAGCCGGACGGCCCCATCAGCAGCACCGCGTGACTGCCGATCGCAACAGCGGTTGCATAAAGCCGAATCTGCTTCACGTCGCGTTCCTCGCCGGAAGGCGGACGACCAGACGGGCACCCTCCGCGCCGTCGCTACGACTCTCGACATTGATCGTCCCTTGGTGGGCCTCGACGATCGTGCGCGCGATAGCAAGGCCCAAGCCGGAATGCTTTCCGAACGCTTCGCCCGCTGGGCGCAAGGACTGGAATCGACGAAACACCTGCTCGCGCGCGCTTTCCGGAACGCCGGGCCCCTGATCCTCCACCGAAACCGTCAAAATGTCGTGATCGCGCGACGCCGTAATCGTGATGACACCGCCTTCGGGTGAGAAGGAAACTGCATTTTCGATAAGGTTTTCCAGCACACGTTCCAGGCGCCCGCCTTCTCCGAGCACGATCAGGGGTTCGGCAAGCTTGTTGTCGAACCAGATCCGAATGCCGCGCTCGATCCCGCGCGCGTCGCGGCTGGCGATCAGTGCCATGATCATCATGCCCAGATCGACAGGCTCGAACTTCGCGCGGCTCAATTGCGCGTCCAGGCGTGAGGCCTCCGCGATGTCGGTGATCAGCCGATCGAGCCGCTGGACATCATCACGAACGATCGCCAGCAGACGATCCTGCAGCGCGGGATCCTTGACCATCGCCATGCCCTCGACGGCGGAGCGCAATGAGGCGAGGGGGTTTTTCATCTCGTGCGTGACGTCGGCGGCAAAGGCCTCGATCGCGTCGATCCGCGCGCGCAGCGCGAGGCTCATGTCGGAGAGCGCACGCGCCAACATGCCGATCTCGTCGCGGCGCTCGGGCAGGCGCGGAACCACCACTTCGCGCGCGCGCCCAAGCCGCACCCGCACCGCCGCGCGTGCGAGCCGCCGCAACGGTCGCACGATCGTGCGTGCGAGAAACAGGGAGAGCAACACCGACACGATCGCGACGATCAGCAAGACCACGCCAAGGCGAAAGCGCTCGACCCGCACGGTTTGCGTGATGTCACGGGCGTTGATCGTGCTCATCACCACGCCGCCGCCCGGAAAGGCCGAGGCGGCGGTGATGACGGGCGTGCGATCGGGCGCGCGCCATACCGTCGCGGCGACCTTCGGCTCGGCACGCGCGGTGCGCACGTCGGGCCACGCCATTCCACTGGTTCGCTCGCGATAGAGTGGTGCGCGCGGTGCCCCGACCACGGTGTCGATGACCGCGTCCAGAAAGCGCGCTGCAGCCTGCTGCCAATCCTGTTTGTCGGGGTCTTGCAGCACGAAATTGCGCAGTCCCATCGCGCGCGTGTCGATGATGAGCTTCGCGTCCTTGTCATAAATCCGCAAGCGTGCGCCCATGTCCTGTGCCAGCTTCAGCGCGAGGTCGGGACGCTGCTTCTGCGGCACCGCGACGATCGCCTCGGCGACCAGGCGGGCCTCGCGGATCGATTGGGTGACGCGGCCGTCGACGATGCGGCTGCGGTAGGAATCGAGATAGAAGAACCCGCCAGCGAGCATCGCGAGCGCGAAGACGTTCACGAACAAAATGCGGGGTGTAAGTGAAACGCGCGCCGACCAGCGCAGCGACAGCGCGCGCGCATCCTCCTCGTCACGGGCCAGATCGATACCGACGGCGCTATTCCTCGGAGAATCGATATCCGGCTCCATAAAGCGTCTCTATCGCATCGAAGTCGGCATCGACCTGGCGGAACTTGCGCCGCACGCGCTTGATGTGGCTGTCGATGGTACGATCGTCGACATAAATGTCGTCATGATAAGCCGCGTCCATCAACTGGTTGCGGGTTTTGACGATGCCGGGGCGCTGCGCCAGCGTTTCCAGGATCAGGAACTCGGTGACGGTCAGCGTGACGGTATCGCCATTCCAGGTCACGCGGTGCCGCGCGGTGTCCATCGCCAGTCGGCCGCGCACCAGCGATGTCTCCGGGGTTGCCTCACCGTCGCCCGCGCCGCCCTGCGCAACTTCGGTGCGCCGCAAGATCGCCCGAATCCGCGCGATCAACAACCGCTGCGAGAACGGCTTGGCGATATAATCGTCCGCCCCCATTGCCAGGCCAAGCGCCTCGTCGAGCTCGTCATCCTTCGAGGTCAGGAAGATCACCGGTAACATGCTCTTCTCGCGCAGGCGGCGGAGCAGTTCCAACCCGTCCATGCGCGGCATCTTGATATCGAGGATCGCGATGTCGGGCGGGTTGTCGATCAGCGCCTTCAGCGCCGTCTCGCCATCCGAATAGACCCGCGTGACAAAGCCCTCGGCCTGAAGCGCGATCGAGACCGAGGTCAGGATATTGCGGTCGTCATCGACCAAAGCAATCGTTGCCGTCATCGGGCGGGATAGATCCTTGTCATTCGTGAGTCGACGTAATCGATTACACCCGTAGCCTCAATGCACGCTGAACAGAGCGCGTTTGACCGCGGGCAAGGCCAACGATATGCGCCACGGTGCAAAAGCATAAAATGCGAGGTCAATTGGCCCGCATGGGACATTGAGGAGACCCCACGCAATGAGCGACCGTACCCCGACCGCAGGGCTGGAGGCCCAGGGCATCGAGACCCGCGCCAACCTGCACTGGAACCTTGTCACCGCCCGCCTGATCCAGTCCGCCATCGCGCGCGGGGAGGGAAAACTGTCGGCCGATGGGCCGCTCGTCGTGGAAACCGGCGCGCATACCGGGCGCTCCGCACAGGACAAGTTCATCGTCCGTGATGCCGAAACCGAGAGCACCGTATGGTGGGGCAAAAGCAACAAGGCGATGTCGCCGGAGCATTTCGCTGTCCTGAAGGCCGATTTTCTGTCCGCCTTGCGGGACAAGGAGGATCTGTTCGTTCAGGATCTGTTTGGCGGTTCGCAGCCCGAGCACCGCGTCAACGTGCGCGTGATCAACGAGCTGGCCTGGCATAACAGCTTCATCCGCACGATGCTGGTGCGCCCGGAGGAATCGGAACTGCGCGGTTTCGTGCCCGATTACACGATCATCGATTTGCCCAGCTTCCGTGCCGACCCCGCGCGGCATGGCTGCCGCAGCGAAACCATCATCGCGGTAAACTTCACCGACAAATTGATCCTGATCGGCGGCACCAAATATGCCGGCGAGATGAAGAAATCGGTGTTCAGCCTGCTCAACTATCTGCTGCCGCCGACGGGCGTGATGCCGATGCATTGCTCGGCGAATATCGGCAAGGATGGTGACACCGCCGTATTCTTCGGCCTGTCGGGCACCGGCAAGACCACGCTCAGCGCCGATGCCAGCCGCACGCTGATCGGTGATGACGAGCATGGCTGGTCCGACACCGCCGTCTTCAATTTCGAGGGCGGCTGCTACGCCAAGATGATCCGCCTGTCGGCCGATGCAGAGCCCGAGATCTTCGCCACCACCAAACGCTTTGGCACCATCCTCGAAAACGTGGTGATGGACCCGGTGACGCGCGTGCTCGATCTCGACGATGCGAGCCTCGCGGAAAACAGTCGCGGGGCCTATCCGATCGACTTCATCCCCAACGCGTCCGAACACAATATGGGGCCGGTGCCGCGCAATGTCGTGATGCTGACGGCGGACGCCTATGGCATCTTGCCGCCGATCGCCAAGCTGACCCCGGAACAGGCGATGTACCACTTCCTGTCCGGCTACACCGCGCGCGTGGCCGGGACGGAAATTGGCGTGACCGAGCCCGACGCGACGTTCTCGACTTGCTTTGGCGCACCGTTCATGGCGCGGCATCCCTCGGTCTACGGCAATTTGCTCAAGGAGCGGATCGCCAAGGGCGGGGTCGATTGCTGGCTGGTCAATACCGGCTGGACCGGCGGGAAATACGGCGTCGGCAGCCGTATGCCGATCAAGGCGACGCGGGCGCTGCTCAACGCGGCGCTCGACGGCAGCCTGAACGGCGTGGAATTCCGCACCGATCCGAATTTCGGCTTCAAGGTGCCGGTGGCGGTGCCAGGGGTGGACAGCGCGATCCTCGATCCGCGGGCAACCTGGGCCGACAAGGCGGCCTACGACGCCACGGCGGCAAAATTGGTCGATCTGTTCGTGGAAAACTTCGCGCAATTCGCCGATCATGTCGATGAAGGGGTGCGACAATCGGCCCCGAAGGTTCACGTTCCCGCCTGATGGCCCGGTCTTCGGATCGGGCGCGCCCAACCGGAAAGCCCGATCCGATGACCCAATTGCCTTTTCGCCCATTCCCCGACGATGACGCCATTCGCCGCGTCGGGGAGGGGCTGCTCGACCACAGCCTGCCGCGTGCCGAGTGGACGCATGAGGCGCATCTCGCCGCGACCACGTGGCTGGTGCGCGATCGTCCGGACATCGCCATCGATGTCGAAATTGCCGCTATCATAAGTAGCTACAACGTCGCGGTCGGCGGGGTGAACGACGACACCCAAGGATATCATGAGACGATTACCCGCGCCTACCTCAGTGGTGTGTGCGCCCATGTTGCAGCGCGACCGTCCGGGGAGACGCTGGTCGCGTGCGTTAACGCCCTGCTTGGATCACCGGCAGGACAGCGCGATTGGCCACTACGCTTTTATTCGCGCGATCGATTGTTTTCGGTGGCCGCGCGACGCGGTTTCATCACGCCCGATCTCGCGTCGCTGCCGGGCGCATGCTAATCTTGCTATGCTCGGATCAGCTCGAAAGGATGCACATATGGGATTGCTCGACGGACTGCTCGCCCAAGTCACTGAAAATGTCGACGTAAAGAACCTTGCCGCGAAGGTCGGGCTGACGCCGGAGCAAGTCGAATCGGCAATCACCGCGCTGGGCCAGGCCCATGCCGCGCCGACCGATACGGCCACGACTGCGGCCGAGACGACTGGCCTCCCCGTAGACGTGCTGCAGCAGATCATCGGCCACATCGGCGGTGAAGGGGCGCTCGCCCAATTCGCGACGCTTTTGGACGGTCCGCTTGGGAGCGCTGGCAAGGGCGCGCTTGGCGAACTCGAAGGGCTCGCCGCCAATTTCTTCGGCAAGAAATAACGCGACGGGCAGCGTCAGGCGGGCTCGACCCGCAGGACGCTGCCATCCGCGCCGACGATCCGCACCGTCGCGCCTGCGGCGGTATCCGGCCCGGTTGCGCTCCACGCGCCATCGCCAACCGTCACCCGGCCCTCGCCATCGACGATCGCTTCGCAAACCACGACACGCTTGCCGATCAGTCGGGCCGCGCGATCATTGAGGAGCGGGTCGGCCGAGGACCGGTCCGACTGGCGATACCAACGCCACCCAAGCGCCACCAGCGCCCCGGTCACCACCGCAAATATCAACGCCTGGACGATCACCGGCAAGCCCGGCGCGATCAGCGCGACCACGCCGACACTGGCGGCACCGGCTCCCAGAAAAATCAGGAAAAAGCCAGGTGCCAGCATCTCGGCAATGACCAGCGCGAGCGCCGCCGCAAACCACAGTGCACCATCGCTCCATGCCACGCCGAACAGCATCATTGCGGCTTGTCCTCAAACGGTCCGCGCGGCCGCGGCGTAGCGGGAGCCGGCGGCGTCGGACTGCCCGAAATCGCCTCGCGCGCCAGCTCGCCAATCCCGCCCAGCGTCCCCATCAGCTGAGTCGCTTCGACCGGGAACAGGATCGTCTTGGCATTCGGAGACGTGGCGAACTTGCCGATCGCCTCGACATATTTCTGCGCGATGAAATAATTGATCGCCTGAACGCTGCCGCTCTCGATCGCGTCGGACACCGCCTTGGTCGCGCTCGCCTCGGCCTGGGCGGCGCGCTCGCGCGCTTCGGCATCCCGGAAGGCGGATTCGCGACGACCCTCGGCCTCGAGGATCTGCGACTGTTTGGCCCCTTCGGCGCGGTTGATCGCATTCTGCCGCGCCGCTTCGGACTCGAGGATCGTCGCGCGCTTTTCGCGCTCGGCCTTCATCTGGCGCGTCATCGCGTTGACGATGTCGGCAGGCGGGCGGATATCCTTCAATTCGACGCGGGTGATCTTCACACCCCAGCTTTCGGTGGCATGATCGACCACCATCAGCAGCCGCGTGTTGATCTCATCGCGCTTCGACAGCGTCTCGTCGAGATCCATCGATCCCATCACGGTACGCAAATTGGTCGTCGCGAGCTGCATGATTGCGAGGTAGAGGTCGCTCACCTCATAGGCGGCCTTGGCGGCGTCGAGCACCTGGAAGAACACCACGCCGTCGACCGCGACCATCGCATTGTCCTTGGTGATGATCTCCTGTCCCGGAATATCGAGCACCTGCTCCATCATGTTCACTTTGCGACCGATCTGGTCGAACAGCGGCACGATGAAGGTGAGCCCGGGTTGCGCCACAGCGGTGAACTTGCCGAAGCGCTCGATCGTATATTGATAGCCCTGGCGCACCACCTTCATGCCGAGCATGAGATAGAGCAGGACAACGACGACCAGCAGCCCTGCAATGACGAGTGCCATGAAATACCCCCGGAGCGGCGACCGCACGGGCGCGGACGCGACGTGGCACCGTTCTAGCAGATCGGGCGCGGTGGGGTAGGGGAATATAACGGTGGCACCGACACCCTATCGCCCGATCTCGCTTCGATGCAGCGGGTGTTATCAAACGCGGCCATACACCGTATGCGACTTGGCTGTTTCGATACCGTGGGAAACCCTGAACAATGAGCGATGTGCCGTCCGATATCCCCGAAGTGCTGACGATGCGCTCCTGGTTGTTCGCGCCAGGCGATAGCGAACGTAAGCTGGCCAAAGCGATTGCGAGTCCGGCCGACATCGTCCTGCTGGATCTGGAAGACGCGGTGACGCCCGAAAACAAGCCGCTCGCGCGGCAGGTTGTTCACGATGCCTTGCAGGCGAACGCGGCGGGCCGATCGCGCTTGTGGGTGCGGATCAATCCGCTCGACGGCACTGCTGCGCTTACCGATCTGGCCGCGATCATGCCTGCCCGTCCCGGCGGCATCATGGTACCCAAGGTCAACGGGCGGGAGGATGTCGAGCGGCTCGATCATTATCTCAGCGCGTTCGAGGCGGCGCACGGCATCCCGGCGGGGTCCACCCCGGTCATCGCGCTGGTCACCGAAACCGCCGCCGCCATGTTCCGCACCGGCGACTATAAGGGTGCGCCGCGCGTCGTGGCGTTGACCTGGGGAGCGGAAGATTTGGCGGATTCGATCGGGGCCAGCGACAATCGCAACGCCGATGGCAGTTATGGCTTCACCTATGAATTGGCGCGCTCGCTGTGCCTGCTCGGTGCGGTGGCGGCGGAGGTCGCGGCGATCGAAACGATCCAGGGCGATTTTCGCGATCTCGACTTGCTCAAAGCGCGGGCGGAAAAGATGCGGCGCGATGGTTTTCGCGGGATGCTCGCCATCCACCCCGCCCAAGTCGACGTGATCAACGCCGCCTTCACGCCGACTGCGGAGGAAATCGCCGAGGCGCAGGCGATCGTCGATCTCTTCGCCGCCAATCCGGGCGTCGGCGCGATCGGGTATAAGGGCGGAATGCTCGATCGCCCGCATTTGTCGCGCGCAAAGCAGCTTTTGCGGCAAACCTGACCGCCTATCATCAGGCCGACGCCGGGCCCCCGCGCCCTTGCGTCGGCCTTGCCGATGCGCGGCTTACGGGTGGATCAGCTCAACCGCGATTGCGGTCGCCTCGCCGCCGCCGATGCACAAGGCGGCAACGCCCTTTTCGAGTCCCCGCCGCTTCAACGCCGCGACCAGCGTGGCGATGATCCGCGCGCCGCTGGCACCAATCGGATGGCCGAGCGCGGTCGCGCCGCCATTGACGTTCAGCTTCTCGCGCGGAATGGCCAGTTCGCGCATCGCGATCATCGCCACGGTGGCGAATGCCTCATTGACCTCGAACAGATCGACGTCGTCGACCGACCAACCGGCGCGCTCCAGCACTTTGCGGATCGCCGCGACCGGCGCGGTGGTGAACAAAGCCGGGGCATGGGCGTGTGCCGCGGTCGCGACGATTCGCGCCTCCTGCGACAGGCCGTGCTGTTCGGCCACGCTCGCCCGCGTCAGCACCAGGGCGGCCGCCCCATCGGAAATGGAAGCGGAGGTAGCAGCGGTGATCGTGCCGTCCTTGGCGAAAGCGGGGCGCAGGCTGGGGATTTTCTCGGGCTTCGCCTTACCGGGTTGTTCGTCTTCGCTGACGACGACATCGCCGCCGCGGGTCTTGACCGTGACCGGAACGACTTCGTCGGCAAAGCCGCCGCTAGTGATCGCCGCGTTGGCGCGAGTCAGGCTTTCGATCGCGAAACTGTCCTGCTCGGCGCGGGTAAATTGATAGGCGGTGGCGGTATCCTCGGCAAAGGCCCCCATCGGTTTGCCCCTGTCATAGGCATCTTCCAGACCGTCCATCATCATCGAATCGATGACGACGTCATGGCCAATCCGCGCGCCCGAGCGGTGTTTTGCCAGCAGGAACGGCGCATTGGTCATGCTCTCCATACCGCCGGCCACTACTACGTCGACGGTGCCCGCCATCAGCGCTTCGGTCGCCATGATGGTCGCCTGCATGCCAGAGCCGCACATCTTGTTGATCGTGGTTGCTTCTACAGAATCGGGCAGCCCCGCGCCGAGCGCCGCCTGGCGGGCGGGGGCCTGGCCCAGGCCCGCAGGGAGCACGCACCCCATATAAATCCGATCGATGCTGTTCGGGTCGACCTGCGCCCGCTCGACTGCCGCACGCACCGCCGTCACGCCGAGTTCAACCGCGGTGACGCCGGAAAGCGCCCCCTGAAAGCCACCCATTGGCGTACGGGCGTAGCTGGCGATGATGACGGGGTCGTTAGGCATGGATCTTCCTTTTAAACATCAGAAGGCGCGGGCGAGGGGCATTCTCTCGATAGCGGACATGGGCTCATAGCGGCAGCGTTGCCAGACATCGCGGCAAATTTCGCGAGCTTCCGAGCTTTCTTCGCCGATTTAATGGCAGGCTTGCGCCCAGCCCGACGACGAGATTGTGGTGCAGCCGCACGACTTCCTGATCGCGAAGCGGCGTCCCTTGCGCCGTTTCTCCGACGGGGCTGATGGAAGAAAATGGTCGTAACATTCTGAATATTAACAAATATTTTAGGTCATATGTAAGTATGGGTTCGCGCGGGGCAAGAGTTGGGTAAAATCCTGTCTTGAACCGCGACAGGATGTGAATGATGACTGATATTCAGAGGGCCAGCCGTACCCCGGAGGAGCGGATCGCCGATGCTGAATCGACCAGCGCGCCGAGCCTCCCGTTAACGCGCGGTGCCACCTTTGCGATGGCGGCCGCAGCCGGGATCGGGGTTGCCAATATCTATTACAACCAGCCGATGCTGGGCATCATCGAACGCGAGTTTCCGGGCGCTGCGGCCGGCATGATCCCGACGGCGACCCAGCTCGGTTATGCGGTCGGCCTGTTCCTGCTCGTGCCGCTGGGTGACCTTGTCGAGCGCAAGCGCCTGATCCTGTTGCAATTCGGTGTGCTGGCGCTGGCTTTGGTCGCCGCTGCGATTGCCCCGACGGTTATCCTGGTGATCCTCGCCTCCTTGCTGGTCGGTGCTGCCGCGACGGTTGCGCAGCAGATCGTTCCGTTTGCCGCCCATCTGGCTGCGCCCGAACGCCGCGGCGCGACCGTCGGCACCGTTATGTCGGGGCTGTTATGTGGCATCCTGCTCAGCCGCACGTTGGCCGGGTTCGTCGCGACGCACGCGGGGTGGCGTGCGATGTTCTGGCTCGGTCTGCCGATGGCGCTGTCCGCTGGTGCGATGATGGCGTTCTCGCTGCCGCGCAGCAAGCCCGACTCGACCCTGCGCTATGGAGCATTGATGCGCTCGCTCGTCCATTTGTGGCGCGAGTTCGGCGCGCTGCGGCTGGCGGCGGTAACGCAATCGCTGCTGTTCGCCGCGTTTACGGCGTTTTGGACCATCCTCGCGCTGCGGCTGCAGGAACCGCGCTTTGGCCTTGGGGCCGAAATCGCCGGACTCTTTGGCGTCGTTGGTGCGGTCGGCATCCTTGCGGCACCGATTGCAGGGCGGATCGCCGATCGCCACGGGCCGCACCAGGTGATCGCGATTGGCGCGCTGCTGACGCTGCTTTCCTGGTTGATCTTCGGCGTGTGGACCTCGCTGGCCGGCTTGATCGTCGGCGTCATTCTGCTCGACTTCGCCGTGCAGAGCGCGCTCGTCTCCAATCAGCATATTGTCTACGCCTTGCGGCCGGAAGCGCGCTCGCGGTTGAACACCATCTTCATGGGGGCGATGTTCCTTGGCGGCGCGGTCGGCTCGGCCGCCGCGATGACCGCGTGGAAGGCGGGGGGCTGGGACGCCGTCGCTGCCCTTGGCGGCGCGTTCGCACTGGTTGCGGTCGCGCTGCAGATCGCCAGCCTGCGCAGAAAGCACTGATGATGCGGATCGTGATCGTAGGCGGGTCGCTCGCAGGTCTGTTCGCTGCAGGGCTGCTGCGAAAGGCCGGGCACGATGTCCAGGTCTATGAGCGTTCGCGCGCCGGGCTTGCCGGGCGCGGTGCTGGACTGGTTCCGCAGGAAGAGGTGTTCGTCGCGCTTCGCGCGCTTGGGCTTGATGATCTGGCAACCATCGGTGTGATGGCGCGCGAGCGCATTTTCCTGGATCTTGATGGCACCATCACCGGGCGCGTCGCCGCGCCCCAGATGCAAATCTCCTGGGACCATCTTTATACCGGATTGCGCGACGTGCTTTCGACATCGGACTATCATGTCGGTCGCGATGCGGTGCAGGCAGGAACCGACGACAGCACGGCATGGGTGCAGTTTGAAGACGGAACGCGCGTAACCGCCGATCTGGTCATCGGTGCCGACGGGATCGGGTCGACGGTCCGCGCGGCCGTGATCGGAACCGCGCAACAGGCGACCTATACCGGCTATGTCGCCTGGCGCGGGTTGGTCCCCGAAAGCGCGCTTCCCGACAGTGCCGCGCAAACGCTGCTCGACCGGTTCGCCTTTTACACGGGCAATCGATCGCAGGCGCTCGGTTATGTCGTCCCCGGGCCGAACGGTGAATTGGAGCCGGGGATGCGGCGGTACAATTGGGTCTGGTATCGGCGCGCGGACGATCTCCAGCGCACGCTCGCAGACCGCACTGGCCAGGTTCATGCGTTCTCCCTTGCTCCAGGACAGCTTTCCGAGCCGGCAAAGTCTGATCTGCGGTCTGCCGGTTCGGCGCAGCTTCCGCCGCAGTTTCACGATGCGCTGCTGGCCGAGCCAAACCCGTTCGTTCAGGCGATCTTCGATTATGAAACCCCGCAAATGGCGCGCGGACGGCTGGTACTCATCGGTGACAGCGCCTTTGTGGCGCGCCCGCACACGGCGATGGGCGTGGCAAAGGCAGCGGGCGATGCGCTGGCGCTGACAAGCGCATTGGCCGAAGCCCCCATCGAAGCGGCGTTGCAGCGCTATCAACGGGCGCGCCTGCGGATCGGCCACGCGATCGTCGACTTCGGGCGGCGGCTCGGCACGTTCATGGAGTGAGGGGCCGCCGTGACATTCCCCGGGGGAGCAGACCTGCCCTGGCAAGGTGCCGCGCTCTTCAAAACAATTTGCGAAGACCTAGGCGGACGGACCGACCGAGCGGATCAAGATAAGCGGCTTGAAAGCGATTGGGCGTTGCCCCCGTCCGATCGCGCACCTGGATTCGGTCGTTCAGCATATTTTCCACCGTGAACTGGAGCGACATCTGTTTGCTCCAGGGGCGGTGGGCGATCTTGGCGATATCGAGCGACCCGTAGAGCGTGAGCCAGGTTTTCGCGGAGAAACGAAGATCGGAAACTGCCGACGCACTGCGAATGCGGGTTGGTGCTTGCAGTCTGGCATACACCCCGACGTTGAACGGGCCGTAATTTCCGCCGACGGTGCCATCAACATCCCACTCGGGCCGTCCGCTGGTCCCGTCGATTGTCGCTCCATTGAGGAGATCGAGCGATGGTAATCCGTTCCGCAAGACCAGACGATCCTGCAACCGATAGTTGGTCGTCAGGTTTATATATAGGAACGGGCGCGGTTTGGCCGGTTTCGCCGGAGGCCCGTCCTTGTTCGGCGCAGGCGGCGGTGGTGGGGCGCGGCCAATCGGGGTCTGGAGGTTCAGCGTCATCCGCAACTTCTTCTCGTTCTCGCGCGCCAGATTGACCGGACGCAGATCGACGCTGATCAGGGTTCCCGCCAAATCCCGGAGGAATAGCCCTGAAAACGCGACCTGAAAGTCCGGTGTCAGGCTTCCCAACGTGGCGGACTGGTTATCGATGGTGGTGTCGAGAAAATCGATCCCGAAGCGGAACTCCCGGTCTTTGAAGGGTTGTAGCGCAAGCCCCAGCGTCGTCGTTCGCCGTCGCTCGGGCATCAGTGACGGGTTGCCCCCCACAAGCGTGGAAACCAGCACACTGGCACCGGCGGTAAAATCAAAAAACGGGGTGTTCGGCGTCGTAAAGGTGGGGCTGACGAGCAGGCCGATCGCAGGCGGCGTTCGCGTTTCGGTGATGGAACCAGTCAACTGCACGGGCCGCACCGGGGTCCAGGTGAATCCATAGTTCGAACTGGTCAGCCGCCCGTAGCGGGAGACATCTGACACACCCACCATGCCGTTTACCGTCAACTGGCCAAGAATGGGCAGCACACCGTTCTGCGCCGAGGCGATGGGTATCACGGTGTTAAAACTGGCTCCGCCGATCGATCGACTGACGGCCCCAAGGTCGATGGCTCCGCCGATCGATCGACTGACGGCCCCAAGGTCGATGGCTTCGCCATTGCCATGGGTCCCGCTGACCGAACGACTATAATCCGCAGAAACCGTGACTTGCGCATCACCGGCAGGCAGATGGGCGAGCGAGCCATTCACAACGGCTTTGCTCGCAACCGTACTGGTCGAGGTACGGCTGTGGTTGACGGTGCGTTGCGCCGCGCTCGCAACGTCGAGCGCTGCCATGGGATCTCCGCCGCCCGTGACCGCGTCCTGAAGCGCATCAAGTGGAACACCCGTTTCTGAGTCCGCCCGGGAGAATACGCGGTCATAGCTAGTGGTCACGTTCCACGACCACCGTCGGATACTGCCCTGAAGGGTCAGGCCGCCATGCGCGGTCAGCATGGAGCTGTTCTGGTGCAGCACCGCCCCGGGAAAGGCGCGATAGACCAGTACTGGCCCGGAAAAGGGCAGCGCCGTTGAACCTCCGGGCACCTGAATGATGCCCGAGGCGAGCCCGCTCAACCCGCTGTTGCGGTCTGCCTGAACGGAAAGGTTGAGCGAACCGTCCACGCTCTTGCCAAGCGGTGCCCCGAAGGCTCCTTCGGCGTGAAGCGTATCTGTGCGCTGCTGCAACGTGCGGTAGGCACCGGAATCGGTCATCGCCCGGCCGGAATTGACATAATTGTCGAGCGATTGACGGGCCGCGACGCTTTGAGGAACGGCGGCGATGGTAACGGGATGGCCTGCAAGGCGATCCAGCGAAGGGTCGATGCTGCCACCGCCGACGCCGGTGACGTTGCCGCCAACGGCGAAAAGGGAGTCGGGATCTGGCGCGATCGCTCGCTGGCTTTGTAGCAGGGGATCGAGATGGAGATAGTAGAGGCTGAGCGAGGCCCGCTTCGGCCCCTCGATACGCGCGCCATTCACTTCGACATAGTTGGTCGCACCGCCGCCCTCGGTGGTCGAGCCGCCCAGTTCCTGCAAAGTCACCGACCGAAAATGCTTTTTGGTGATGAAGTTCATCACCCGCATCGTTGGCGGAAAGCCGAAGCGAGCGGCCTCCTGCTCGGGCAGGACCTCGACACGTTCGATCGATTCCGGAGGCAGGCTCATCAAATCGCCGAATCCTGAAACGCGTCGACCGTTAAGCAGGATGGCGGGTTCACCGCCACTGGCGGAGGTTGCCACGCCCTTAAGGCGTTTCATCAGGTCCGCCATGCTTGTCGGCCCCAGCGCCAGCAGCGCGGCGCTGTCGAACACGGCAAGCGGTTTCACCGTCTCGATGGCAGTGCCTGCGGTTCGATGCCCGGTGACGACGATGTCACCTGTATCGCGGTCCGTCATGGAACCTGGCGTCAGCGGGTCGGCGGGTGCGGCAGAGGCTGGCTGGGTTTGTGCAGCCTGGGAAACGTCGGCGAGGCCGACGGAAACGAGCGCGAAAGATGGCCATGCCCAGCTTGAGGCCTTCACGCTGTTCCCCCACGGCCGCGTACCCGCAATGGCGGCGTACCACTTGGTAAAACGAGCTTATATCAAGCACCTTGGCGGAATTGTGGCGGTCGCGGAAACCGTTCGGGCGGAACCCGCGCGCTGGTCTGATTTCACATGGAGCAGCGCTCGTGCGGGGGGACGATCGGTCGCAGCCAAAACGCCCGTCAGGCGGCGATCGATCGCCGTTCGACGCTGAATCCACAAGACGCCATCGCGACGCCGTCAAGCGCCTTCATGGCGTGGTTGATGATTGCCACAAGGCCGCCCTCGCGGTCGGACGCATCGACAATCAGCCGCGCGCTCAGGCATAGCCGCAGCGCGGCGACCTTCTCGCCATGGCGTAGGCCACACGCGACCGGCTGGCCCAGCCGGATCGCGGGAACGTTCGGACCGCCTCGCGCAACTCTCTCAAAGACATGCCGCGTTTCGACCGCGTTGAGGGTGCCGATGCCGTTCCGCCGATTGAGCAGGAACGGGAAGATGGTCGGTATGGCATCATAAGACAGATCAGATCCGCTTGGCAGCAGCGGATGCCGGTCAAGCGAGCGGGTTGCCAGCGGTATGAAGGCACCATCGTGCCGCAGGCGATCCTCCACCGCCTTCCCAAACGTCCTGACGGTGCGCTCGATCTCGGATGATGGAATGGCCAGCAGCGCCTGCCACTCATGGAGGGCAGCATGCCAGCGCAACAGCAGGCCGAAATTGGCGCGGTCCGGCAAGGCTTGCCGCGCGCGCCAGCCCGAGGGCAGCTCCGCAGGCGCACAATAGTCCGCCATTTGCGGGGGCAGTTCGCGGTCGCGCCAGCGCTTTGCGAGCGACGGCGGGCAGAACAACGCGCCGCTGAAACTGGGGCCGCCCAGAAATTTCGATCCCGTTATCGCAAGGGCGAACCCCTGCGCGAGATAGGCCCGAATGGTTTCCGGTGTGAGGCGCAGCTGGCAGCCATCGATCAGGAAATCGATGCGGTCGCCATAACGTGCCCTCAGGCGAAACACCGTATCGAGACGGGGGGCGATCAACCCGGTCTTGGACACATCCGTGACGACGACCAGGCAATTGTGGCCGCTTTCAATCGCGGCGGCGATACGGGCGTTGATGTCGTCCTCAACATCGTCTTCATCTCTTAGGCAACCGGCATCGTCCCGTACGGCAAAGGTCGCGTTGCTTATGCCCGATGTAATCGAACTGCCCGGCAAGCGGCACGCGCCGCTTGGCGAATGCGCCATGAAGTGCGAGCCCGAAGCCGCACTCGCCACCGAACTGCCGGTTTCGCTCGGCTCGAGCGTCAGGGTGAAAAGGGGTGCGTCCGGCTGGCGAAACAAAAGCGTCGCCAGCAAGTGCAGATCGGTGCCGGAGGGTGATAGCAGGACCTCGACCCCTGACGATGCCGCACATCCGATACAATCGAGCAGGCTGGCGCGGAGACCGTCACATTCCGCCTGATAAACAGCGGTTTCTCCCCGCGCGACACTCTCGCCCAGAAGATACCGGTGATAGTGTTGGACCGCCGCAAAGGCGCTGCCCGAAATCGACGAAGCGGTGGACGAGCTTAGCGCGCGTTCCGAGGCAGCCGGACGCGGTCCGTATCCATACATATTGCACCCCGTCTGCGGATCGAGCGCAAGCCGCTCATCCCCGCCGCTGACGAGCAAGTGCAGTAAATCGAGGGCGCTCACGCGGCGCACTCATAGCCGACCCCTCGCAACGCGCCCGCATAGCTGACGAACGCGTCGAAAAGCTTCTGCATCGCCACTTTTTTGTACGGGAACGTCTCCCCGTCATCCATGTCGTGAACGAGCATGGCGACATCGACCTCGAAAATCAGCAGTCGTCCGTCGGGCAATTCGGCACAGTCGATCCCGAAATAATCGAGCCCGATCCGACGATTGAGCGCGGCGAACGCAGCAGCGTGCCGGTGAGCGAAATCGATATCGAAATGCTCCATCCATGCCGCCTCGACGGCGCGTTTATCGGCATTTTCGGCCATGCCGGCGCTCAGATAATGCACGATCCAATGGTCGGAGAGCGCCAAATGACTGGGGAACGCCTTGCCGCCGATAAACACCACGCGTTGTTTGCTGAACAGTCCGTCGTTTCCGCGATAATCGATAAAGGGCGCGATGAAGAACTTCGCACTCTCATCGGTGGCGAGATACGCCAGCGCGGCGTCGGGCGAGTCCAGGCGATCGAGTCCGCCGCCGGCATGCGTGCCGAGGGGGCGCACAATGATGGGGAAGGCAAGGCTCGCGACATGGTCGGCGAGTTCGGTTGCTCCCGAGCCGATCGATTCGAGCACCGCCCGATCGACCTTGGTGGTTGGAGGGACGCACAGCGACGCCTCGGCCGCAAGCGACGCGCTGACGTCATCCCGCGTCAGCCCCGCGATCCGGCGCGGATCGGCATTCATCACTGGACCATGGAGCGTGGGCAATAATTCCGCCATCCGCGCCAGGACGGCGCGATGCTCGGTGGCCTCGCCAATCGCCAGCAAGGCGACATCATGTTCGGGCAGGCCGTCCAGATCTGCGGTGTCGGCATCGACATAGCGCAGCCACAGAACGGCGTCGGAACCGTTGAGCAGGAAATCGACCGGCGTGTTGGCCATGAAATCGCCCGGCGTGACGAAGGCGAGCACCTTCAGGCCCGAGCCATCACCGTGGACGATGCAAAAGTCGCGCTGAAGTGCGACGGCCTGATCGAGCAAGGCACGCGCTTCGTCGGCGCGAAAATGGCAATAGAGCATCATCGACAGATCGATCATCGCTGCCGCGTCGCCCACGTCCGCCTCGATCCGCTGGATGGTGTGTTGCCATAAAGCGGTCATGTCGCGGCGCTCAAAGGCCATTGGCAAAACGCGATGCATGCCGAGCGTCTCGGTGCGTGGACCGATTACGGGCCGGTTGAGAAGGGGGTGGTTGACTGGCATCGATATATCCTCAGCGCCGCGAAGAATGGCCCGCGCCAAACCGCAATACTCCTTCGACAAGCGCGTCGAGGTCATCTGCGGTGGTGCGGTGATTGACGAAAGCGGCGCGGATCGCGGGCCGATCTTTCACCAGCGTCAGGGACGGTGCGACGCGACCGGCATTGTGCAGATCCTCGACGATCGCACGGTTGATCGCGCCATCCCCGCCAACGCCGTCGGGCGCGTAACCGAAGCAAACGATGTTGAGCGCGACGGGAGCCAGAAGTTCCAGATCGGGTTCGGCCGCGATCCGCGCAGCCAATACGCGGGCCAACTGGCAGTTCGCAGCCATGGCCGCGCCCAATGCCTGGGTCCCGTAGGTCTTGAGCGTGAACCAGGTCTTGAGCGCCCGGAAGCTGCGCGAAAGATCGGGGCCGATATCGCATGGCCAGTCCCCGCCCGCCGCGAGGCCGGTCTCGGCGCGGGTCAAATAGCCCGCGGGCGACGCGAAGGTCTCTTTCAGCCAGATGCCCTCGCGAACGAGCAGGAAACCAGCGTCGTAGGGGACATGCCCCCATTTGTGGAAATCGAACGCCAGGCTATCGGCGCGCTCGATTCCGTGCAGGAGCGGCGCGATCTCGGGCGACATCATGCCCAGCGCCCCCAGCGCGCCATCGATATGAAAGTGCAGGTCCTCCTCGCCCGCAAGATCGGCCAGGGCGTCCAGGTCATCGATCGCGCCGCTGTTGACCGTACCGGCGGTGCCCACCAGCAGGAATGGCGTCAGGCCGGCGGCGCGATCCGCCCGGATGTGTGCCCGGAGCGAGCCCATATCGATCCGCCCCGCAGCGTCGGTCGCGACGCGGGTGAGCGCGTCGGAGCCAAGTCCCGCCATTTCCAATGCTCGGGGAACGCAGCCGTGAACTTCGTTCGACGCATAAGCAACCAGGCGCGGTGCCTTCGTCACGCCGACTTGCCGCACAGCCGCACCGCATATCCGCGTTCGTGCGACCAGCAGCGCGACGAAATTGGCTTGCGAAGTTCCGGTCAGGAATAGACCGTCTGCGGTTGCGGGAAAGGCGAAGATCTCGCGCACCCAGTCGCGAATCTGGCGCTCGATCAGGATCGGCATATGGTTGCGCCCGCCCAAATTGGCGTTCAGCCCGCCGCTGAGCATTTCGGCCAGCATGCCGACGGGCGTCCCCGCACCCTGCACCCAACCCATGAAACCGGGATGCAGATTGCCGCCGGCATAAGGAAGGATCGCGTCCATGAAGCTTGCGTGCACGCTCGCCAGATCGGTTGGGGCCACCGGTACCGCTTCGCGCGCAACGGCCCGAGCGTCTGCGGGCACCGGACGCCAGGCCGGTTGCCCGGAAAGCCCTTCGAGATGGTCGATCATGTCATCAAGCATCCGATGCCCCTGCGCGCGCAAGCCTGACCAGTCCGCCGGATCGAGCGATGTCGCGCAGCGAAGCGGTGCGCGCGCGCTGTCGAAGCCCGGGCTTATCGGCTCACCATCATCGGACGCGACAGAAGCGGCTGGATCGAACGTCACCGCTGCATCGCCTTTGCGTCATCGGGCTGCGCCCGATTTGAACCCGAAGCGGCGTCCAGGGCGGACCGCGCAGGAGCGAAACGCCGTGAGGTGAGATCGGAGGTCGCCGGGGCGGTCTCCGGCGTTCCTGCCCGGCTGCGGTCGCGATGCTGTGCCTGTCTCCCGATCACGCGAGGACGTTAATGTCGGTTTGGCTGGATCCGTAGGCAGCGGCGGGAATGGGCTTGGGCGGTGGCGGTGCGTTCGGGTCGGCCGACTTGCTGATCTGGCCGTCACGCGCTTGTTGCAGGGCCTCCGCCGCTTGCCGGATTGCCGCTGTGTCGCCACTCTGGAGCGTCGCCCCAAGCGCGGCGAGCGGGCTTTTGACGGGGGGCGTCCGATTGGCGGTCAGGCGCGCATACGCCGCTTTCGCCGCCGTCGCGTCACCCGATTGGGCGGCCGCCATCATCTTCAGATAGTCTTGCTTGTGTTGTCGTAACGCCGCCATCTGCGTGGTCGACGATATCGACGCGGTCGGTGATGCCGACGATATCGCGTTCACGCCCGTGCAGGTGCCCATGATGCCAGACTTCCCGTTGCCAATGCTTCGACTTCCTCATCTTCATTTTAGGAAGCAATTTGGCCGAAACGCCGAACCTGCGGGAATTTTGATAGTTACAGGCGCGCTAACCGAGGAAGGCCCTCGATTTCGGGGAGATTATTCCGGGTTAAATAGCCCCGCCGCCAGGGTCGGGGGGCACTATCGCCGATTGGCGGAAGAGGTGGAAGCCAGTTTGTGCATGCTAAGTATCCCCATTTACTCTTAAAACTGTTCGACTGATTTGTCCGGTGCCCCCGCGAATGCCCCCCTTCGCGGAACTGTTCAGGCGGCGGAGCGGCGTCCGTTGAGCCAATCTTCGATGCTGGCTTCCCACCATCCGACTGCCCGGGCAGTCAGCCGGACCTGTTCGGGAAAGGCATGTGCGTCGATTTGGCGATAGATCGTCGCGCGGCTCAGCCCGGTAGTCGCGATCACATCATCGATCCGCAGGAAGCGCCCTCGATCGCTTGGCCGACCGAGATTTTTCGACTCAGCCAATGTGGGTCGACGTGCGGGCGCGCTCATGCTGCCACTCCCGCCAAATACGCCTGCAGCCTGGACTCCCGGACGTACAGGCGGTTGTTGGTCACCGGATCGACGCCGACACGCGCGAGCGCCTCGGTGCTCCCGTCGGCCGACAGCAGTTCGGCACCGCCCGGTACTTCCAGGATCACGTTCGTGCGCCGTGCATGCTTGAGCAGCCAGGCGCGCATCGGCTCACGATTCCAGGACGCGGGGCGTTCGCAATGGGCGATCACCGTCCCGGCCGCGTTCAAATCGATGACGACGCCAGTGCGATCCGGGCGCATCGCCGCCGGGAGCGCAAGCCGGGCAACCCGCTGCGACCCGAGCCACAGGCATTGGAAACCGCTGCAGGCGTCGGGGCGCTGATCGTAGATCGCGCAGCCGCCAGAGCTGCAATGCGCGCATGTCACCCGCTCTGGCTTCGGCGGTTCCATCGCCACGCGCATCAGCGTGCAGCAAAGGGTGCACGATCCGCACGCGCCGCTCATGCGGCCACCGCCAAAGTGTTGTAGCGCTCGCGGACCAGGGCACGCAGCGCGATGATCTTGCTTTGCGTGCCCGAAAGTATGCGCAGGTTCGCCCAGTCGGACCATTGTTGCGTGGTGCCGGTCAGCAGCGTCTGGAAGAGGCGATCTGGATCGATCGCTGGCCGTTCGTGCGCGAGCAGCGTCAGGATCGCACCGAGCATTGCCGCCGGCTGCACCAGCACCTCGTCGGGGAAGGATTCGCCGATCAAGGTCAGAGCCTGACCCAACGCGCGTTCGCCATGTTTGATGAACAGCGTTCGGAGCGACCCGACAATCATAAGCTCGCCCGGCGCGACATGGGCAGGCTGTTCGTGAGGGGCGATCTTAAGGCCGGCCGCATCGACCAGGCGCGCGATCGCCAGCGCGTCGGCATCGCCAGCGCCGAGCGCCGCACGGAAGTCGTCGATGCGGCTCATCCGCTTGCGGCCGCGGTTTGAGGCGATGAAAATCCGCGCTTCCTCGGCCGGGCCGGCGCAACGCTTCAGCACGCACGGCAATTGCGTGATGTCGCCGCGCAGCTCGGCCGCCGCGCGCCGGTGCTGCCCATCGATGACGAACAACGAATCGTCGGGACGACGGGAGACCTTGAGCACGTCAAACACGTCCCAATCCCATTCGGCTGCGATCGCGCGGATCAACTTGCGCGATGCGTCGGTCTCGATCGAGCGCTGGTAGCTGTCGTCGATGCGAAGCTCGCCGAGCGGCACCCATTCGATAGACGGCTGTCGGCCCCGAGGTAGAGCATAGGAGGGCATACCCCCCCCCCGCGGCTTTTTTGGAAGCAACGGTCATTGATACCCCCTGCCGGTCTTGAGGACGGCTGCAGCGAGCTTCTGGCTACCGAGGCGCGCGTCGGTCAGGCGCTTCCGGTCGGCACCGGTGTCGCGCATATAGGCATGGACGCGCCGGACATGATCCAGCCGCACGCCGAGAAAACCGGCGATTTCCTGATCAGAATGGCCGAGATCGGCCATATCCATCACTGCGGTTTCAAACGATGTGGTGCGGCCTCCGCCGTGGATGATCGCGCCCATCACTCGGCCGCCTCGAGCATGTCGTCGGCATCGGCCGCGACGGCGGATTCGTTGCCGCGGAAGCGGAGCAGCGGATGCACCCAGTTCGCGGCCGCCTGCGCCTTCGATGCGCGGGTGGCGGGATGCTGTCCGGTGACGACCTGCAGGACCTGACGCGAGATCTCGCTTCCCTTCAGCCGCGCCCAGGTGGCGAAGGTGACCCGCTCGACCATCGGCTCGGCGATCGCGAGGCGTTGTTCCTTGCCGAGCAGATCGAGCAGCTCCACCGTCGGCTGCCAGAAATCGCGCAGGCCCTCATCGGTGGCGAGGCCGACCATGTCGGCAAGGGCGTCGTGCAGTGGGACGCTGTAATCGCCGTAATTGAGCGACCGTTCGATCGCGAGGCCTGCGGCGATCGTCGCGGCAAGCGATTTGAAGTCTTCGGCCTGGTCGCGATAGGACTGGAACGCAGCCACGAGATCGTCGCTGCTGAAGGCCGGGCACAGGTGCATGTCGCGCATGGCGTCCATCCACAGCCGGTTGCCCGGCATCGCCTGGATCAGGCCGCGTGCGCTGTCAGGCCCGGCCGAGGCCGGTGCCAGGCGTGCGACACCGATCGCGTTGCCCGGCGTGTTCGGCGCGATCATCTGGCGCAATTGCGACCAGACCAGGAAATCGCGGCCGACAGTGCCGCCATCGCGCGCATTGCCGACCAGGGCGGCGCGCAGGATCGATCGACGCAGCGCGCGGAAAACGTCGACGCCTTCCTGGGTGATGCCCTCCTCTTGCTTGATCGCCGCATCGGCCGCGCGGCGCGCGTCAAACCCCGCGACTTGGCTGACGGCCGCGCCGATCGCGCGCGGCTTGGCGGCTGGCGCGGCGGTGTCGACGGGTTTGCGCGTGCTGTACTTCGCCTTCGTGCTTTCCCACCAGAAACTGATTTTGGGGTCACCACTCGCGGCGATCTGGATGTAACCGACGACATCGCCGTCGGGCATGGTGATTTCGGTTTCCTCGCCCAGCACCACCGCGAGTTCCGGAATATTGAGGAAATGATCTGGTCCGCCAAAGCTCGCCTGCGGCGGTTGTGGAACGAAGCGCAGATCGGGCCGCGCGGCGCGGCGGCGGATCTCGTCGCGCACACCCGCCAGCGCGGCATCGGCAAGCTGGCGCAGCAAATCGGGATGGCAGATCAGCGCGCGCGCCGGTGCGGCGTCGGCAGGATCGTCGAAAAGGTCGAGTTCCAGCGCGCCACCGGCATCGAGATAGGTTTGCTGCCCGACAAAGCGGAGCAGCCGCGCCGCCTCGGCATCGCCGATCTTCAGCCAGGCGCGGATGCGATCGGGCGTCTGCTCGAGCGGGGACAAGAGGCGCAGCGCGTTGAATGCGGCAAGCTGCAGTGTCTGTTGCTCGGTCGCGCCATAGGCTTCGGCCTGCGCCTGCGAAATCGTGCCTGCCTTCAGTGCATCGAAGATCGGCGGGGCAAGCATGCCCAGCCGATAGGCGCGATAGGTGAAGCGCGGTTCCTGGCCGAGCCGCTCGGCGATCGTCTCGAGCGAATCGCCCGCCATATGCGAGCGCACCACGCCCTGGGCGATCTCGTACATTTCGAGATCGAGCCGCATCATGTTCTCGGCCTGGCTTTCCTCGAGCAGCTGCGCCTCGGTCAGCTGATCGCGCACGACGACGTCGATCGGCCAGTCGGCCGGGAGCGCGCCCGCCTTGATCAGCGCGCCGATCGCGCGGCACCGGCGCCCGCCGGCATGCACGCCATAGCGTTCCTTGCCGCCCTTCAGCGGATGGACCTTCAGCGCGTTGACCAGGCCGAGCGCGAGGATCGAGCGGCCGAGCGCCTCGATCGTCATTTGCGCTTTGCGATTGGTGCGGACGTTGAAGCGGCTGATCTCGAGCTGATCGAAGGTCACCGCCTTGCGCAGGATCGCGGGCGGGAGTTGCTGAGGCCGCGCAGACGCGATCGTCGCGGGAAACTCGGTCGGGGTGCTGGTCATGGGCACGCTCCTTCGGTTAGGACCGAGCGAGCGGGTGCCACCGCTGGACGGTCAGGGGCGGGGGCGAGGTTGGTCACCTCGCCTCCAGAGATCGGAAACATGCGCAGCGGGCGCGGCGCAGGGCGCCAGCGCGTGCAGCGCGCGGCGAGATCGAGGAAATCCACAGGCGGATGGCCGGGGCGGTTGCCCCACCAGGCGCGCGCCTCGGCCTCGCGCTCAGGCGTGAAATTCTGCACGCAATCGAGCGTGCCGCAGCGGGCCGTGCAAAAGCCGCGATCGCCAAAGCCGATCACGCGCGCGCCTCGCTGGTCGCGGCCGCGCGGGCGGCGCGCCATTGGTTGAAGGCGGTGCGATGCTGGGGGCAAAGGTCTTTCCCCGGCGCTGGCTGGTGCGCGCAGCGAGCGCACACCGGCGCATCGCACGTGCCGCTCTTCCTGGTCGGGACCTTCCAGTCGCACAGGCGGGTGGCAGGGCGACCGCAGCCGCAGCGTTGGCGCGTCCGGGACGAGCAGACGATGGCAGAGCCGCCACCGGGTAAGGAGACGTGGTCGCACGTCATGATCGCGCCTCGGCCGATGCGGCGCGCGCGGCGTCCTCGCCAGCTTGCAGATAGCCGATCAGCTCGCACAAAAACGCGTACATTTCGCGCCTACGATCTGTGTTCTCCTCGCGGGCCAACCACGCTGAACCAGTCCAATCCAGCAACTCTTCGCGTTTTTCCGCCCACTCGGAGGGCTCGCCCAGCGCCTCTCGCACAGCGGTGCCGCCTACTGGCAGGAGGGTGAGAGCTTCGCGCACGGCACGCGCTGCCACCGGATAAGGAATGAGTCCGATCGCGGTGTCGGTGCTTTTGTGGACGCCCGCGTGAAACAGCAGGGAGCGGACTTTGTCCGCGTCTGCGAAGCAGAGCGCGTCGGTGGGATACACGCCGCTCATCAGCAACACCCCCACAGATCATCGTCGTCGCAGGCGTCGCAAAGATCGTCGGTCCTGGACATCGATGCCTGGCCACACACGCGGCACGGCTTTGCCTCAGGCGTATAATCGAGCGTGCGAAAGGCGAGAGCGTCAGCCCAGTCGATCTGACTGGCGTATTGTGGACCGCGCACCTCGAGGCGACGGTCAATCACGATTACGCGGGTTTCCTGGTCGACCACGGGCGGCACAAAGCGATCGAGCTCGCGGAAGCCGAGCGCCTCGACATAGGTCTGCGCGGCCCAGTCGATGCCATCGGCGTGGATCGTGCCCTGGATCATGCCGACACCATCGCCGAGGCCATCAGCCGAAGGGTCGCGGTCTTGGTCCAGTTCTCGAGCAATCCCTTGTCGGGGCTGAAGGTGCAGGTGGACACGACGCCGGCGCAGGATAGCCGGCTACCATCATAGCGCGTGCGATATGCGGCCCCGTGGTTAGCGACGAGGCCGTCGATGATCGTCGCGGCGGGAACGCCCGCCCGAGTCAGCTTGCCGACATAGTCGGTCGCTGCGATCAGCTTTTGCCGTTTTAGATCGATCGCGTCCATCAGTGCACCCGATCGAACGAAAAGGCGGGATGGGACCGATCGTGACGCGGATCGGTCAGTCGGACATCCAGCACGTCCGAAATCCCGCGCACCTCGTCACGCAAGAGCTCGCGCGCTTCGGCCTCAGCCTGCTCGGCCGATGAGGCCAGGATCGCGTAGGAACGCTGATCCTCTCTGGTGACTTCAAAATCGATCGTGACGACGATCTCGCGCTCGCCACGATCGTCGAACAATGCCCAATGGCGATCGTAATAGCGACGGCATGCCTGCAGCGATGCCGGGTAGGGCATGGCGGCGATCTCTTGGAGCATGGGCTTTGGCATCACGCCGCCTCCCGCAGTTCTGCACGAGCATCGCGGCGCGCGAGAGTCATCAACCTGCCTTTGACGCTGTTGGGTTTCCTGCTGATCCGCCGCGCGATCTCAGCGATATTGATGCCCTGCGCCTCGAGCGTCAGGAGGAGCGCGTCGTCGGCCGCCGAGAATGGGCGGACAATGTGGCCGCCGCGGTTATAGGGCTCGGTTGGCTGGGTGCACCGGCCTTGGAACTTTAGCGGAGCATCGGCGCCGACGCGCAGACACTGCCAATTGATCGCATTGGCACTGATCGAGACACCCTGTTCGCCGAAATGCGCCGCGATGCGTTCGCTGCTCCAACCCCGCTCCCGCAGGCGAGCCATCTCATCAATCTGGTCGTCGGACAGCCGTCGGCGCTGACGTGAAGTAACCTCTGCCATTGCTACAGCCCCAACACGGATTTGTAGGTTTCGAGGATCGCCTCGGCCTCGTCACGATGGTGCTTTTCCATCTTGCGCAAGCGCACGATCGTGCGGATCGTCTTGACGTCGAATCCGGTCGATTTGGCCTCGCCGTAGACATCCTTGATGTCGTCAGCGATGCCCTTCTTCTCTTCCTCGAGGCGCTCGATCCGCTCGATGAGCAAGCGGAGCTGGTCGCCGGAAATGCTGTCGCTCATGCCGCAGCTTCCTCTTTCAGGCGTTCAAACCTTGGATCCTCGTAGGCACGTCGCCCAACGCCGCCGAGTTCGCGCCAAAGGTCGCGCACTCGTCGTGAGCCCCAGCAGTGGAAGGGGGCGTAATTGTGCAGGAACCGCATCAGGTCCGGCAGGCGATCGAGCGAAACCTCGTCGGCGCTGGTCGCCGCATTCAGCAGATCGTTCGCGAAAACGGCACTGAGGAAGCTGCCGGTGGATGTGCCATGCAAGATATGCGCGCGGACACCGGTCCACAGATGGTCCGGGACAAGTGACCGGCCCGCTGCGATCTGCTCGTCGACCGATGCGACTGTGACGCTCACAGACCGAACAGCGCGCGCAGCGCCGCTCCCAGATTGCCGGTGGCGGCGACCGCCAGCAGGCCAGCCACCATGCCGAGCGCGAACAGGCTGGGGCCACGGTGCAGAAGGCGGTGCAGCAGCGCGCGGCGCGGATCGCTGGGGCTGGGCGGGCGGCAGCTGGGGCAGCTGCAGTCCATGCGGTGCGTGATTTCCGGGCGCGGCCGGACGGCAAGGTCAAGTCTCATCGTGGCGTCTCCCGCTGGATCATCGCGAAGCCGGTCGCGAGCGCGACCAAAGCGAGCCACAAGGCCGCTTTCGCCAAGGAAGGTTTGCTAAGCAGCAGCACGCTGACGCCGAAACCGGCGGCGGCGATCGCGAGATCGATCGCGCGGCGCGCCAGGCGTGCGCGCCGGGGGCGGCGGTTACCGTCGGCGCTCATTGGACGACGCTCGCCGCAGGCGGCGTGGCGCAGGCTGAGCACAGATCGGGCTCGGACCAGAAACACGCCCAGCCGAGCGCGTCCATGCAGGCATCGCCATCACTGCACGCGCAAATGCGGCACAGGATCGGCGCGGGAAGATCCGCGCCCTGGGCGATCGCTTCGAGCTGGGCGAGCACGGTCAAATCAAAGCGATAGGCGAGCCGCAGCGCGACGATGGTGGTGAAGGTGGCGGGCGTGGCGTCGGCTTCGATCAGCTCGAGCCATTCGCCGCGCAGATGCTCGGACGTCTGCGGCTCGGTCGAGACGCGCGCGGCGACATCGGCGATGCTGAGCCCGGCGCGCTGGCGGCAGCGCTTTAGGTACGCGCCGGGGGTGATGGTGCCGGTCATGATGACAGGCCGTCGGTCAGGACGCTGGTCGCCGCAGCGCCGGTGAGCCGTGCCGACACAGGCTCGACGATCGTCATCTCGATGACGGGGTCGACCGCATAGTGCAGGGCGTGCGCCAGCTCGATCTTGGCGAGCGAAATAGCGAGACGTGCGCGCCGGATCCGCGCCAGCGCAGCAAAGGATCCGGTCGACCGCTCGATCGGCCGCAGCGCGTCCTGGATCGCGTCCAGGTCGATCATGATCGAAACGATGGCGGCGCGGTTGCTCATGCGGGTTTCCAGGCAGCAGTTTTCCCACCCCGCCAGCGGATGCGGCGAGGGGGCGACGGTTCGGCGATACAGGTTCGGTCAAGCCCGGGGGCGGGCCGGGCGGATCATGGCGGTTGTTGCTCGTGCGCGATCAGCGACTGGATCACCGCGACGGCGCGGTGGTTGGCCTCGATCGATTCGACGGTTTCCTTGAGCGCCTTTTTCAGCGTGCGGCTGTCGGCACCGGGCAAGCTCGCCTCGATCAGCGCGACGTGCGCGTCGCCGCCTTCCTTGACCACATCGCAGGTGACGCGGCTGATCGCATAGGCGTTGCTGAAAAGCTCGGGCTGGGCCGCGTGCAGGATGGTGGCGACGGCTTCGAAGATCGGCATGCCCGGGAAGCCGGCACGCATATGCGCAACGTCGAGCTTGATCATGTCGATCACGGTCAGTTGCGCGCGCTGGTCGGGATCCGACAGCATGCGGAGATAGCCTGCGGTGCGCCCGGTCGCCTCGACCGCGCCCGACATGGTGAGCGCGCCGAGGACCTTGTAAAGCGCATCCTCGACGGTGAGCGGCTGGCGCAGCTTGGTCATGCCGCCACCGCCTGCGCTGTAAACCATGCGGGCGATGCCAGCAGCATGGCCCCGGTGCGATCGATACAGAGGGGAGGTGGCACCGCCATGGGGGAGAGGGACCCGATGACGGTGCCGGTACGCGAACAGGACGGGTTGGGGGCACGTGCGCCAAGTCGAAACACCGAAACCCCAGGGCAAAGGTTCCGGACGCACGCGATCCGGCCGACCCGTCGGCGGCCGAAACGGGAAAAGGGGGACGTCGACGGCAGGCGGGAGCGCACCCGCCGCCGACGCTCGCCGCCCGGGTGGCGGCAGAGGGAAAGGGATTGTGCTGACCCCGTCACCGCGCGGGCTCCAGGCTGGCGCGGGGGGTAGCCGAGTCGTCGGGGTAGATGTCGGGGCGGAGCACCTCTTTCGGGATGCCGGTTTCGCGCTCCACCAAGAGGACGTGTTCGGCAGGGAGAGGCTTGTTGAGCTTCAGCCAACCCCACACCGCAGCTTGCGTGACCCCTACGAGGCGACCCATCGCGGATTGCGATCCAACCCGCGAAATTGCTTCGCGCAATGCATCCGTGGGGGAGAGTTGTTCCATGAGGGTAATCTAAAGGCAAATCTGTAGGTGCGTCAACAGATAAATCTTCAGATCGTCGCTACAGGGAAAGTTGTAGCAAAAGGCGTGCTCGATGCCTCCCGCCTCCGCGCCCGCATGGCCGAACGAAAGCTCTCACAGTCGGAGTTGGCTAGGCGCGTGGGTATTAGCCAAGCGTCGATTTACAACCTCGTATCCGGCAAGGGATATGGGTCCAAGCACATCCATCTTATTGCGCGAGAGCTTGGCACTACACCGGCTTACCTGACAGGTGAAACCGACCAGCCCGAAGATGACACCCCAGATGCGCCACGGCTCGACTCGGAGATACGGGAACTTTTTGACCACCTCCTGGCGATGGACACGGCCGACCGCCGCGCGATCGCGCAGATCGCGCGCGGCCTGACACGACACGCACCCAGCGGAAGGGACGTCTTTACGGTCCACGCGCCCGTGACAAGCTATCGCGGGCCGCCGGTCAGCGAGAACGCGCTGGGGCAAATGATCGAGGGGTTGCTGCGGGCTGTTGATCTGACGGCTCCCGTGCCCGAGCTCGCTCGTGAGCTTGCAGAGCTGTGGCCCACCGCGATCGCGCAAGTGCAAGGTCCTCTCTACGCGTTGGACGATGAGACGCCGGCGGCTCCAGCAGAATCGCCTGCAACTCTCGCCAGCGCCGGTCGCGCACCGCGGTGATGACGGCGCACTGCACATCGCAGCGCAGACAGCGCAATTCGCACGCGGGCGACGCCCGATACACGGTTCCAGTCATTGGTCTTGCTCCCGGCCTGGCCGTCGAGGCTACTTCAACGGCTTCAGGTCGAGCTACATGGTTGAGGGTAGATGGTTAGGTCGGCGTTGACGAGCGCCACGCAAATTTCCGGAAATAATGCTTGAATTAGAAGCGCGAACAGGGGGCTGGTGATGATCCTTCAAAGCGATCGATGAGGCTGGGGGATGCATCGGCTCCTGTTCTGGACCAACGCAAGGTCATCATCGATTATGTTGATGCGAACGGCGAGGAGAGCAGGCGTACAATCGTACCGCTCTTAATCGCTGGATCTTTCGCAGGCGGCCGATTGGATGTGCTTTATGTTGAGGCTCGTTGTCTCACTGCCAAAGCGAAGCGCACATTCCGCATCGATCGTATCCGGGAACTCAGTGACGCAGCAACCGGCGAGGTATTGGATCTTCTGGAGTGGGCGCGTGGTCTCGAGGTCGGGCCGTTATCGCTGGTCGATGAAGCTGAACCCGTAGAGGAGATCACTAGCGCCGCCCGTGTTCGATCACCATCGCGCCTGTGGCTGGTGGCAGCCATGCTATTGGCCGGGTATTTGATCGGCCGCTTTCGCATCCTGCACCTTCTTTTGGTCGCGACGCATATGCATTGGGGGCGATGGCTATGAGATTCACGATTGCGAGGATTCTCTGCATGACGAGCCTCGTGCTGGCCTCACCCGCGCCGCTATGCGCTGAGCAGGTGGCAGATGACGGCTTAGAGGTGTTGGACGGACAATGCTCTTATCCGCCAAAGTTGGGGAATCCCGGCCCCGAAGATCGCCGCCTGGAATGCGATACTGTGGTCTTGTTGCCCTCCGGTCAGGACAGCGTATTGGTCCAATTTGCGAAAAAGGGTTCCGGTGCTCCGGTCGGCTTCGCAGGCCCCATCGGCGACAACGGAGAAATGTCGGTGCGCCGCATCTACCTCTCTCCCGGAAACCCTACGGCGGCAACAGCCGGTCATTGCCGCCTTTTTGAGCAAGATGGCAAGACGACGGGAATTTGGTGCGTTGCCTCGATTGGACGTGGTCGAGTTATGGCGAATTTTAGGGTCGCGCCAAAGATCGCCACGGGATCGACGCAATAAAAGCGTTTGGTTTCATCCTCGCCGCGATCGGCCCATCGATCGTCTTGGCGGCATGCTCTGACCCGGTGGCCGACGCACAAGAGCGCTTGCGTATCATTTCCAGCACTCAGGCAAGCAAGGCCGACATCTGCAATGCCCATCGGCGGATTGTCGAAGCGTATCTGGCTGCAAAGCGCAGCGAGGGTTATGAGGAAGCGAAGATCACAGCCGATATGTATTGCCTGAGAGCAGAGCTCGACCCCGGGGGACAGATCGACGCCAACGGACACGATATTCTCATCGTCGCCGACTCCATCGACAATAACGCGTCCATGCTCGACCAGATCGACACGCCCCGGAAGATGCCTGCAACCGATGCGGTCAAAGGCAGCGACGACAATGCCGAAATCGGGCGTGACAATTGGGCGGGGGAGTGACGAGCCGCTAGGCAAGTCCCAGATGTCCTCCGCCTTTTGCCCGTCTCAGCTCAGTGCCGATGCTCGATCTCATTGCGCGCGGCCTGGGCGAGGAAGGCGCTCCGAGTAAGGCTGCGCGAGGTCGCGGCCTTGTCGATCGCGTCGAGCATACCGCGATCGAGCGACAGGTTCACGCGCGCGACGGTGCCGCTGTTGCGGATCCACGGCACCGCGATGATGAACGCGCCATCGCGCAGATCGTCGGCGGCAAGCGCCTGGATCTGATCGAGCGGGAGCGGCGCGACCTCGGCGGCATCCTCGAACCATAAGGCGAGCGCATCGCAGGCATTGGGCAGAACCTCGCCGATCTCATCCGCTGCCGAGAAACAGCCCGGAAGATCGGGGAAGGTGACGCCGAAGGCGCTGTCTTCATCCTTGTGCACGATGGCGTAGAAATACTTCATAGTCTTACTCCCAGGGGGCGGGGGATCACACCCACCCCGCCATTTTCGCGATGCTGCGGGCGGTGCCCAGCGGCAGGTCTTTCTTCGGGTGCGGGACGATCACCGTGATATCGCCCTTGCGGAATTTGTGGTGCGAGCCCTTGACCGACACGAGATCGAACCCTTCCGTCACCAGCCGCTTGACGATTTTCTTGCTGTCCCGTTCCATGCGCAAATATATACACATCATGCGGAGGTCGGTCAATCGCTTTTGCGCAAATACATGCGCAATATGCTGAAATGTTTCGGGCTATGGATGGTTGCCGCAATTCCCGCTATGTTCCGCACCGGGAGCGCGGGCGTAAACAAGTCTATGGTGGCGCAATATCGTCGTTCGCCGAGCATGGTGAGCACGAAGCTGCAGGTGCTGGATTTCGCCAAGGCGTATTTCCTGCGCTGGGGCAGCTCACCCAGTTATGGCGAGATCGCCGGCGCGGTCGGCATCGGCCGCTCCCGTGCGCGCGACATGGTGCGCACGCTGACCGCCGAGGGCGAGATCCTGCGCGCGCCAGGCGATCGGCGGCGCATGTCTTTCCCAGGGCTCGAGCAGCACGTCAGCGAGGGCGACGCGATCCTGGCACTGCGTGCGGCCGGCTGGACGGTGAACCCCGATGGCCAGGTGTTCGAGCGGTCAACGGCCAGCACATTTCCGCCACTGCCGCGGGTGCCCGAACTTGAGCAGACACCCGTGACAGACGACGGGGGTCAGCAAAATGTCGGACAGCAATCCAGCCGAGGCGAAGGTGATGCGCGCGATCATCGCGCGCCACCGCAAACAGGCACTGGCTGAGCGGGCCGAGGCGAACGCGGCGTCGGCGAAGCAAGAGGTGAGGGGTGTCGGCTGGTCGACCAAGGCCCCCAAGAAGCGCAAGCCCAGCCCGCTCGAGAAAAGCATCGCCGATGACATCGCGCTCAACCGTCGGCGCTGGGCAGAGAAACATCCAGATCGTGCGGCAGCAGAGCGGTCACTGCGGAAATCCCGAGCGGAAATGCACGAGCGCTGGGATCATAAGGCGCACGGTACGCCGGAAACCCATGAACACCACAAGCACCACCAGGACGGTGCGCTGGCCCAGCTCTACCTTTCCGGCTCGATCGACGCCGAGCAGCTTGCCTCGGCCGTGGAGATCGCCACGGTTGCGGAGCGGATCGGTGCCGACGTGACGGTGCGAACCTCCAGCGTCGAGACACGCGTCGACCAGACGCGCAGTGGCGATGGGACCTTTTACGAGGCATTGGGCGCGGTGCGGCGCGAAATGGCCTATTCGCGCTGGCGACGCGAGGTGCGCGGGCCGATCGCCGCAGTCCTAGACATGATCGTTGGCGAGACGGTCGGCTATACCGTGGTGGCGAATCGTTATGGGATGCACAACCGGCGTGCGAAGCGGTTGTTGATCGACGCGCTAGACCTATGGCCGCAGATATTCGGCACGGTGTGCAAAGACGTCGATGCGGCGACGCTGATCGCCGCGCATGCCGGTATCTTGAGCTAAATCACGCTAAGAGAGACGCCGAAATATTCGCGCATGGCGGCGCTCTCCAGCAAAGCTGTGATGATGATTGCGACCGGCCCCGGCACAGCTCGATCGCCATGCTCCCATTTGTAGATTGTCCGCGCTCCCGACACACCGACCAATCCGGCCAACTCCTCTGCGCTCAGACTGAGGGTAGCACGCGCCGCCAGAACCTCTGCGCCGGTCATTTCGGATCAATCCATGCCCAGGCGGCGCAGCGCTCGAAATCGCCAAGCCAAGCCATCGCGCCATGGTCGGTCACCGCAGCCGGCAGCAGCAGTGCTGCGCACCACGGCGCAGGAGGCTCGTCGAGTGCCGGCGCGTCCGGGTCAATCCTATGGCGCAACGCGATCATCTGCCCCCAGAGCGCGCGCGACGGTCGTGCAGCCACGGCGATCGTCACCAGCGGCACATCATCGCGCGAGACCGTGCACAGCGCGGCACGGCGCGACCCGAACGGCTCAACATGCAGCCGATAGCCGGGGACCGGCATGTCGGTATCCCCCCCGCCAGCGACCGCATCGGCGACTAGCTCGCGCGTATGCTCGATCGCTGCGTCGTCCACCTCGTGCAGCCATGAGCGGCGGAGATCCCCCGTGTTGAGGGTCAGGTGGTTGAGGTAGGTCATGTGGTCGCCTAACTGTTCGCCAGCAGCATGATGTCGATCATGCTGCTGGCTTGCTGACGGGTGAGGCCTTTGGGGATGTCCGCAGGATGCCGGTTTGCTCGCCGCATGAGATCGGCGAGATATTCCAGCTGTCGCCGCGTGGCGGGCGGCGCGCCGCGTTGACCGGCGCGCCGCCCGCCTTTTTGGCTGGCCATCTGTTTTTGTCTTTTACCAAAGACATAGTGGTAGCTACCGCCCGTTTCGGGACGTTTGAGCAGGGGGGCGTCCCCGCCGCGAGATCCGTCAGGGGCCAGGCTGCGATCCTTGGGGAGCCAATAGCTGAGATATGGGTTGTCTACCATTGGTCGCCATGACCAGACTACCAGAGAGCCTGCCACAGCTGCGTCTGATAGCCACCGCTCAAGACTGGCTCTCGGCGCGTCCGCATCCAACCGCTCACGCTCAGCATCAAGCCAGCGCCGATTTGCCGACACTACACCCAAACTGTCGCCGTTAATCGGCGGATAATGATGCTCGGTCATGTCCCAGGCACCGTCGCGCCATGCTCGGTTGATTAATCGAGACCGCAGGATAGACATGCTCGACACGCCTATGGGCATAACAATTCCGTAACCTCGGTGGGCCGCGACAATTCCGAGGTCGATCTCGGAGATGGGGTCGGCGATCATATCGCAACGCTCTCGCCAATAGTGACGCGACGCACGGACAGTCGCAAGTGCTGGGTCGCTATCCGGCACCGCATCGCTTTTTTGGGATCGGCGGAATGGGGTTTCGACATAGCCTGCCGCGAGCGTATCGCGGCAGGCTATGACCGTACGAAATTTGACGGACATTACAGCGGTGCCCCATTAACGGTAGGGATTGTAGCCATCGCCTCCCTCATTCATCCCGTCAAAAAATGCACGGCCAGCGGCGTTGGTGGCGGCCGTCTCCGATACCCAGGCGGCATAGCGCGCGCGCTCATCGGTACCCTTGGCGTAGTCCGCAGCCGTCAGGCCGATCTGCGTGTACTTGCCATCCACCTTGCCCTGCACATAGGCGGCATAGCCGGCCGCCTTAAGCCCGGAGACGAGCGGGCGCGCGAAGTGCTTGGGGTTGGCCTCGATCTCGGCGACGGTGATCACCGTCGCATAGGCGGATGCTTCGACGCGGGCGCTCTTGGAAATGATCTGCACGTGGCCGCCGGTCTGGACGACATCGAACAGCTCATGCGAGCGGAGGTTGGTAGCGGCGGGAACGAAATCGGCCATCGTCTGTCTCCTGCGCCCCGTTGTGGCGGCGCCCCCTTTCGGCGATCACCGCCGATGCAGTTTATATAGGCCCATTGGGCCTATGTATCAAGCGATACCTTGCGAAAATTTGGACGCGATAAAAAATCATTGGGGGTACACAAAAACGCCCCTGCCAAAATGGCCACGTAATGGCCTATTTCGACCCCGCGACAATTGCGCCTGACGCCCACCGCCTTCCCCCGGGCCGGTGGGCTTTTTTTGTATCTGGAGCGCTTCCCCATGCCCCAGTCGCGCGTCTCCCGCTCTTCCCCTGGCGGGTCCATTGCCGATCAGCTCGAGCGTTTGACGCCCGATTGGGATCGGCTGGTGCACGACGCGCGGCGGCGGGAAGAGGCCGCGACAGGGCGTCCGGATATGCCTCTCGATGACCTCGAAGAGCGAGCGCAGCAGCTCGTCCGCGCAATTGTCGCCCCCTTTCGTGGAGACCGCCGATGACCACGCTCGCGATCCTTCGTGATTTCATCTCGACCATGCCCGGCGAGGAAGCGGTGATTTCGAAGGCGAGCCTGGTGGCGATCGAACGCGAGCTCACCACCGCGAGCGTCGCTGCGGCGCGAGTGAATATTGATGCCGGCGTGAACAGCGTCATCGATGGGCTGCTGACGCCGAACGCAGTGCGCGGCTTCGCGTGAATCGCCAGCTGGCATCTCTCCTGGTCGGGAGCCGAACCCGGCAGGAAGTTTCGCCGACCGCGACCGTGCAGGGCACCCTGCCTGCGGGCACCGCCGGGGCATCGCCATCTGTTCGCGGCCGTGCGGCCACGGTTTTCCGCCAGATATTCTGACCGGGGCGGAGGGGGTCTCCGCCTCAGCGCTCGCCCACCTCATCGATCATTATCGCGGTCCCGCTAGCGGTGATCAATCGGTCGGACTGACCCGCCATCGTGGTGGTAATTGGAACACCTCGATAAGTGGTAATCGTCCGCTGTGCGCTCGGCGAAGGCATCGAATTGCGCTGCAGTTGGGCCTGACGGTCCTCTGACAGGTAAAGTCGAGCGGCACCTAGGCCGTGTCGATGCGCGGCATAAATCGCCGAATCGATCATTGATGTGAGTTGCTCCATCAGCTCCCGCCTTCTCACCGCGTCACGGCGCGGGTTGTCTTTGGGGATATCAGTATGGCGGACGCAAAGCATCCCGCGTCGATCGACGTTGCTGGTTCGCTCTATCTTCGCGACGCGAAAGGCAGCCTCGTGCCGCTAACCGCGGTGAAGGCGGCCGATCTGCTCATGGACGAGACCGTCCGCGGCATCCTCGGCCAGGCGCGCGATGTGTCCGCGCAGATCGCCGCGTTCAAGGTGGACGTGTTCGACCGCGTTTCGGCGCTGCAGGCACTGATCGCGCAGCACTATGGCGCGACGCTTGGCGGCAAGAAGGGCAACATCACGCTGATGTCGTTCGACGGCTGCCAGAAAGTCCAGGTCCAGGTCTCGGATCTGCTCGAGTTCGGGCCGGAACTGCAGGCAGCGAAAGCGCTGATCGACGAATGCCTTACCGAATGGGCCGCCGGCGGCCGCGTGGAGCTGCGCTCGCTCGTCAACCGCGTCTTCCAGGTCGACAAGGAAGGCCAGATCAATCGCGCGGAGCTGTTCATGCTGTTGCGCGTCGAGATTTCCGACGAGCGCTGGCTGCGCGCGATGGAAGCGATCCGCGAATCGATCCGCGTGATCGGCTCGCGCACGTATGTTCGTTTCTATCAGCGACCGGTGCCGGATGCGGCGTGGTCGGCCGTCACGATCGATCTCGCCGCCGCGTGACTTCGATCGACATCCGCGCCAACCTGAAGCCGCTCCAGCGTGCGTTCATCGGGCTCAGCGCGAAACAGGTGCCGTTCGCGACGTCGCTCGCGCTGAACGCCCTCGCAAAGGGCGTCGTCGCGCAAGAAAAGGACGAGGTGTCGGACACCTTCGACACCCCAACGCCGTTCACGCTGAATGCGTTTCGAATCGAGGTCGCCACGAAATCGCGCCCGATCGCGCGGGTCGCGGCGAAGGACATCCAGGCCGAATATCTCGAGCCTTATGTTGTAGGCGGCAATCGATCGCTCGGAACGAAGCGTGGGATGCTAGCGCCGCGCGAGATCACGCTGAACCAATATGGCAATCTGGCCAAAGGGAAGCTGGCCTCGCTCAAGGGAAAGCCCGGCGTTTTCATCGGTAAGGTGACGACGCGGAATGGCAAGGTCGTCAACGGTGTCTGGCAGCGGCCGACATCCGCAGCACGGCGCGTCGGCAACAAAGGCGGCAAAGCCCGAACCGGATTGAAACTGCTGATCCAGTTCGAAGACACGACGCCGGTCCGCAAGCGCTTCGACTTCTTCGGCCGGGCAACGGCCTACCTGAAGGCCAATGCCGCGCGCGAGTTCGACGCTGCGCTCAAGCGCGCCTTCGCGACTGCTAAGTGAACTGCTAAGTGAGACGCGATGATGGATTTAATGACCATGCAATTTGGCGGCCTTAAGCTGCTATCATCGGACGCGATGACCGTTCCAGCGGAGGACTGGTCACAAGTCCGCTCGCCAGGGCGCGCCCGGCGCCGCCTGAAGCGTGGCCATCCGCAGCGCATCCGCCACTACCCGGCTGCAGATCCCAAGGTCATCATCACCCGCGACGCGATCATTGGTCATCCAGTCACGATCGCGCGCTTGGCCCGCGACCTTCCCACTATCGGGCAGCGCCGCGTCATCTGACACCCCCCCGGGGGTTTTTTGGGTCCTTCCTGGCCCCTTCTGCATCAAGGGTAATTGCGCACCGCGTGACGTCCCCAGCTACGACGTTAAAAAAGTGGTTGCGGGGGGCAACCGGTTGCGGGGAGGGGGGGCTATGACGCTGCTCTCGCTGACCGCGTACGCAAAGACGCACGGTGCGTCCCGCCAAGCCGCGGCGAAGTGGAAAAACAACGGCGCGCTGTGGTTTTCCGGGGATTTGGTCGACGTCGAAGCGTCGGACGAACGGATGCGGAACGCCGGCCTCGGTCGCTTCAAGCCGGCCGCGGCAGGGGCGCAACCAGCCCCCGCAACCGCACCCCGCAACCGTACGCGGGTTGCCCCCGAAGTTGCGGCCGAGATCGATGAGGTTGTCACTGACCTCCAGGCTGCAGCCGAAGACGGCGAGATCGATGAGGAAATAGCGGGCGGCTTCATCGAGCAACTGCTCAACGGTCAGTTCCGGAGCAAGGTTCAAGCGAACGCGATCAAGGAGAACGCCCTTGCGCTGAAGCACCTGCTCGCGGCGCAAAAGGAGGCCGGTAAGCTCGTCGATATGGCGACGGCCGAGAAAGTGCTGTTCGACGATCGCCGCGCTGCACGCGACGCCTGGATGGCCTGGCCCGGACGCTTCGCCCCGCTGCTCGCCGCCGATCTCGATATCGACGGCGCAAAGCTGGCGGAGGCGCTGAAGCCCTATGTCCACCAGCAGCTCGAGGAGCTCGGCGAACCCGACCTCGACTTCACCAGCGCCGACGAAGACTGAGCGGCTAAGGCGCGCGAGCCGCAAGGGGTGGACGCCGCCCCCGCGGGTCAGCTTGCCGACATGGGCCGACAAGCGCCGCAAGCTCGCGAAGGAGGCGGGCAGCACATCGGGCCAGTATCGCACCGGTCGCGTCGAGATCGCGCGTGGTCCGATGCTCGCGGTGACCGAGCCGGGCGTGCGAAAGCTGACGGCGGTGGTTGCAACGCAACTGCTCAAGTCGACGCTGATCGAGAACATCGTCGGCTTCCACATGGATCTCGATCCATGCCCGATGCTGATCGTCCAGCCGAAGGACTCGGCCGCGCTGCAATTCTCGAAGGAGCGCATTGCGCCCTTCATCAAGGCGACGCCGGCGCTGCGCGGGCTGATTTCGTCCAAGACCCGCAACGCGGGCGATACGGTCGATTACAAGGCTTTCCCGGGAGGCTTCCTGGGCATCGTCGGCGCCGGCAGTCCGGACAACCTGGCGCGCAGGCCGATCCGGATCATTCTCTACGACGAGATCAACAAGTACCTGCCCCTGAAGGAGGGAAAGCCGACCGATATCGGCGACGAGCGCCTCGCCACCTTCGAATCGAATTCGTTGAGCGTGCGCGTCTGCTCGCCGACGATCACCGGCGAGTGCGAGATCTCGGCGAGCTATGCGACCTCAGATCAGCGCCGCGCGTCGGTCGCCTGTCCCGACTGCGGGCATCGCCAGTTTCTCGATTTCTTCGAGCACGTCCATTGGGAAAAGGGTGCCGAAGGCAAGGTCCACAAGCCGGAGACGGCGCGGATCTATTGCGAGGTGTGCGGGACCGGCTGGTCGGAGGGGCAACGGCTCCGCGCGCTCGGGACGATCAGGTGGCACCAGGCTCGTCCGTTCGAATGCTGTGGCGAGCTGCAACACCCGCTCGATGCCTATGCGGCGGCCTGGGCGGCAGGAGACGACGCCAACGCGATCGACCGGGTCTGGGATTGGTGGAGCGGCCCGCGCTGGGCCGTCTATCGCGCCAAATGCGGCCATTGCGGCAAGTGGGCGGTCCCGAACGAACATGCCGGGTTCCAGGCGTCGAAACTCTACAGCCCCTGGGCGAATGACTCCCCTCCCAGGATCGCGGCAAAATGGCTTGCCGCTATCGACGAGGACGGCAAGCTTACCTTTTACAACACCCAGCTCGCGCTGACCTTCAAGAAGAACACGGGCAAGGCACTTAGCGCCGACGCGCTGCTGAACCGACGCGAGATCTGGGCGGCGGATGTTCCCGACGGCGTCGCGATCATGACGATCGGCATCGACGTCCAGGACTATCGCATCGAAGCCGAGTTGGTGGGCTGGGGTCGGGACGAGGAAAGCTGGTCGATCGCCTATGAGGTGTTCGAGGGCGAATTCGACGATCCGCGGCTGCAGGCGCGGCTGGACGAGTTCCTCGAACGCAAATGGTATCGTGCGGATGGCCGCCCCTTCGTGGTCACCGCAGGCTGTATCGACTCGGGCGGCCATCACACCCAGGCAGTCTACGATTTCGCCAAGGCACGCCTGAAACGCTACATCTGGGCGATCAAGGGTGAAAGCGCGCGGACCGGGCAGCGAAACCCGATCTGGCCGACCAAGGTGCCAACGTCGCGTTCGAAGAAGTCGTTTCGCCCGGTCATCCTCGGGGTCAATGCCGGCAAAGACGCGATACGCTCGTACCTGACCCGGGAAATCCCCGGGCCGGGTTACATGCACTTCACCACCGACCGGGACATCAATTATTTCGCCCAGCTCACGGCTGAACAAATTGAGATCAAACAACTCGGCGGGATGAAATACCGGGTCTGGGTTCTGCCGCCCGGCAAAGCCAACGAGGCCAGCGACTGCCGCGTCTACGCCTATGCCGCGCTGCACGGCATGATGCATCGCGGCTTCAAGCTCAACCGCGAAGCGGAAAGGGTCGGTGCGGTCACGACGATCGAGCGCCAGGCCGCCGTCATGCCGACCGCACCGGCCAACCGACCCGCCGAAGAAGTGCCCGCCGCCCCTGCGGCACCGGCGGTGCCGCCCGCCAAGATGACTGCGCGCCGCTCGGGCCGCATACGCCGCCTTGCCTGAAGGAGCCGCCATGGCCCGCTACGATCCCAGCCAGAGCCTGCTCGCGGGGATGGATACGGCCGTGCTGCGCCAGCAGCTCCAGCTCATGCAGCAGGACTATCTCGACCTGAGCGCCGGCCGCAAGCTGGAGAGCGCGTCGTACGCCCAGGGCGATGGTGCCAAGAGCGTGAAATACACCATCGCGACGATCGGCCAGCTGGCGATGGCCATCCGGCAGCTGCAGGCGCAGCTCGGCATCATCTGCTCGCCGCGCCGCGCGATCGGGGTGCGCTTCTGATGTCGCCGGGTCGGGCGAGCGGACCTCCCGCGCTGATCGATAATCGTGGTCAGCCGATCCCGTCGTCGACGATCGCGCGCATTCGTGAGAACGCGCGCGGCGGCACCGGGCGGATGCGCGGCTCGCTCGGCGGCAATAGCGGCGGGAACTTCTTTCCCTACGACGCCGTCAACTTCCAGTCGCAGGACCAGAGCGACTGGTTTCCGCAGGTCCGCTCGCCCGACACCGAGATCAACCTCTATCGCGATCGGATGGCCGCCAAGGCGCGCGATCTGCGCCGCAACGATCCGTGGGCCAACGGCGCGATCAGCGGGATCCTCGATTCGACGATCGGCGCACAATACCGCTTCGTTTCCAAGCCCGACTATCGCGCCTTGCGGCTCCACGCGAAGGGCTTCGACGCGGTTTGGGCGAACGAGTATCGCCAGGTGCTCGAGGCGAAGTGGCGCACCTATTCCGAGGACCTCGGCCACTATAACGACGTCAACCGTCGTCTCACCATTTCGCAGCAGTTCCGCCTCGCGCTCGGCCATAAGCTGGTCGACGGCGAATCGCTGCTCGTCGCGCAGTGGCGCCCCGATCGCATCGGCCGCGGTGCCGCGACGTATGCGACGTGCTTCGAGGGCGTCGATCCCGATCGGCTGTCCAACCCCAACATGGGGCCCGACACGCGTTATCTGCGCGGTGGCGTCGAGCTCGACAACGATCAGGTCGCGATCGCCTATCACGTGCGCCGCGCGCACCAGTTCGACTGGTACAATGCGACGCAGAGCATGCAGTGGGATCGCGTCGAGCGCGAGGATCCCGACGGCTGGCGGCGGGTGTATCACGATTACGACGCCGACCGGGTGTCGCAGAACCGCGGCGTCTCGGTGTTCGCCCCCGTCATCGGCTCGCTCAAGATGCTCTCGCGGCTCTACGGCGTGAAGCTGCAGGCAGAGACGGTCGCGGCGGCGTTCGGCCTCTACGTCACCTCCCCGTACGATTTCGAGATGGTGCGCCAGGCGCTCGACGCCGAGGACCAGGACGAGGAAGCGTTCGGCTGGTATCAGGACATGCGGTCGGACTTCCATTCCGATCGCGACGTCAGCGTCACCGGCGCGCGCTTCTCGACGCTCGCGCCCGGCGAAGACATCAAGTCGGTCGCCCCCGGGGGCGGACAGACCGATATCAAGCCCTTCGCGCATGAAATGCTGCGGGGCGTCTCGGTCGCGATCGGCGTCTCGGGCGAGGAAGTCCACAATGACTATTCCGACTCGAGTTGGTCGTCGGCGCGCGCTGGCATCGTCAAGGCCGAGAAGACCTACAATCGCCGTTGCGACGAATTCGACCAGAACACCGCGACACCGGTGCTGGCAACCTGGCTCGAGGAGCCGTTCGAACGCGGCGAACTTCCACTCCCCCGCGATGCACCGTCTTACCTCGAAATGCGCACCGCCTATGCGCGTGGCCGTTGGCTCGGTGCCGCACGTGGTTGGGTCGATCCCGTCGCCGAGCGTCAGGGCGTCGTGCTCGGGCTCGATGCCGGCCTCTCCACCATGGAAGAGGAATGCGCAAAGCAGGGCATGGATTGGGAAGAGAACCTCGAGCAGCGCGCCATCGAATACCATCGCATGGTCAAGCTCGGTCTGCCGCGGCCGCAATGGTTCGGCAACGAATACACCGCGACCCAGATCTCGGCACCGCAATCACCGGAGCAAGCCTGATGTTTATCGATGTCACGCATAGTGGCGATGGGCGCACTTTGCGGCTGTCGACCTCGGCGATCGCCTATCTCGATCACGCCGAAGACGGAGCGCGCGTTCGCCTGATCGGCGGTGAGAGCTTGCGCGTCGCGGAGTCGCCAGCGGAGATCGAGGCGCGCGCCGACGCGCAGCTCGTCCAACAGGCAATCCCCATCGATCCGGACAAGGAACTGGCCGCGATTGATGCCCTTGAAACCATTGGGCTGCTGCGAACCGATGAGGCAGTCTGTAAACGGGTTGAGGTCATTTCGGCTCGCGGCCAGGGCAAACGTAAGTGACGGCCCTTCCGCGTCACCTGGTCACGCGCCTTTTCAACAGCTGCGCCGCGCTCCTGCCCGCTGCGTCGACGATTGCGGTCGACCTGCTCGCGCGGGCTAGCGATGGCATCGAAGCAAGTGCGCCAGGGTCGGCCTTTGGGATTAACGAGGATCTCGAAAACGAGGATCGCGCGCGCCCTTACGATATCGTTTGCGGAGTCGCGATCATTCCGATCCGCGGCGTCCTGATCCAGCGGCTCAGCTGGCTGTGGTCCTATGGCGACCTGTTCGGCATCTCCGGATATGATCGCATACGCCTGCAGTTCATGCGCGCGCTCGCCGATCCCAATGTCGATGCCATCGCGTTCGATCTCGATAGCCCGGGTGGCGAGGTCGCCGGCTGCTTCGATCTGGTCGATACCATCTACCGCGCGCGGGGTTCCAAGCCGATCGCCGCGATCCTCGGTGAGAGCGCCTATTCCGCCGCCTATGCTATCGCATCGGCGGTCGATCCAGGCCGCTTATGGGTCCCGCGCACCGGGGGCACCGGCTCGGTGGGTGTAATCTACCTGCATTTGAGCATTGCCGGCTGGCTCGCGAAGAGCGGCATCACGCCGACACTGGTCACCAAGGGTGCCTTCAAGGGCGAAGGCAATGAGATGTTCGACCTGAGCGAAGATGCGCTCGAGCACATGCAGGCCGATATCGATGCAGTCGGCCAACTGTTTGACGCGACGGTCGCCCGCAACCGTGGCCTCGCGATCAAGGATGTGACCCGCACCCAGGCCGGGACGTTTCTCGGCGGCAAAGGGGTCGACATCGGTTTCGCCGACGCGGTCGCCGCACCCGACGAAGCGTTCCGGGCGCTGCTGAAGCAGCTCGATTAACCCGGCCGGGCCGCCCGGGCCCGGCTGCCAGGCTTCGCGCCAACAGGAGTATCATCATGACGACCAGCCGCCTCATGGCCGGCGCGAGCAGTTTCGCGCATTTCGCAGGCCTTTCCCGCAAGGTCCGCAGCACTGCGGACGATGACCAGCACGACGACGAGCCCAAGGGCAAGCGCTCGCGTGCATCCGATGACGACGACGATGACGACGAACCCAAAAGCAAGAAGTCCAAGCGGGCGGATGATGATGAGCACGACGATGACGAGCCCAAGGGCAAGCGCTCGCGTGCATCCGAGGATGATGACGATGATGACGAGCCCAAAAGCAAGAAGTCCAAGCGCGCGGATGATGATCAGTGCGACGATGACGAACCCAAGGGCAAGCGGTCGCGCGCGTCCGATGAGGACGATGATGACGAGGAAGATGACGACAAGGAGGAGATGAACGGGCGCAGCGCCAAGGCTTCCGCCCGGCGTCGCGAGCAGGCGCGCATCGGGGCGATCCTCGGGCACGCTGCGGCCGCCAACAATCTCCCGCTGGCGGTGTCGCTGGCCTGCGAGACGCGGATGACCCGCCTCGAGGCTATCACCGTCCTCAAAGGCCAGGGTGGCCGCCAGCGCGACGATCGCGACGATGCAGGTGCAAATCGCCATGCGCGCCAGGACCGCTCCAGCCGCAACGTCCAGCTTGGCAGCGATAGCCATGGCCCAACCGGGCCGCAGGCCGTCAGCCGCGGCTGGGACGCGGCGTTCCAGCGCGCCGGCATCAAATCGACCCCGCGCTGATCTGACGCGCGGCCACCTGGCCCCCAACAGTCCCCTTATCCCGAAAGGAGCCCCTCATGGGCACTCCCACGATTACCCCGCTTACCGAAATGCGCCGCGAAGGCGGCTATGTCGTCTGGGATCCGAGCGACGGCATGCTCACCCGTGAGGCGATTCTCCTTGGCTCGGGTGCCGGGCTTTGCCTCGCCGGTCTCGTGCTGGCCGCGCAGTTGACTGGCGGCGCAGCGACCGCGACGGCGCTTGGCACCAACGTCGGCAACGGCGCGATCGGCGCGATCACCGTGTCCGGTGCCGCGAAGGTCGGCGATTACAAGCTGTTCTTCATCGAGCCCAATACCAATGCCGGCACCTTTATCGTCGAAGATCCGACGGGCGTCGAAATCGGCCACGGCAACGTTGCATCCGCGTTCAGCGCTGGTGGCCTTGGTTTTACCCTTGCCGATGGCACGACGGATTTCGTCAGCGGCGACAGCCTCACCATTACGGTCACCGGGGCGACCAAATATTTCCCCTATGATCCAACCTCGGTCACCGGGCTGCAATATGCCAGCGCACTGCTTTGGAGCGGCTGCCGCGACGCAACTTCGGCAGATCGGCGTGGCGTCGCGAACGTGCGTGGTCCGATGAAGGTCCAGGCGGCCGAACTGATGTGGGGCGCGAACGTGACCACGCAGGGCCAACGGACTGCAGCGCTCGCTCAGCTGGCCAAGCAGGGCATCCTCAACATCTGACCCGACGCGGCCGCGCCGCGTCATCCCTTCCGAAAAATGCCTGACCCTGGGTGGCTTCGCGCTGCCCGGGGCGGGCCCGGTTGCGGCCCATCCCCGGCGCAGCCCCCATCGATGGAGCCTTCCCGCCATGTCCATGATCAACATTTTCCGCAACGACGCCTTTTCGGAAGTCGCGCTGACCAGCCAGGTCGAGCGTATTCCACATTTGCCGCAGACTCTGAGCGACATGGATCTGTTCACGCCGAACCCGATCCGCACGACGGCGCTCGCCGTCGAGGAACGCAATGGCGTGCTCAGCATCGTGCCCATGAGCCAGCGTGGTGAGCCGACCAATTCGGAGCGCACGACCGAGCGGCGCAAGATGCGCTATTTCGACGTGCCGCGGATTTTCAAGGGCGACACGATCCACAGCCATGAGCTGCAGAATGTCCGCGAATTTGGCGAAGAGACCGTTCTGATGCAGGTCCAGACCGAGGTCGCGCGTCGGCTCGCGGGTCCGGTCGGCATTCTGACGCATCTCGACTATACCGAGGAGTATCAGCGTCTGGCCGCGGTCCAGGGCATGTTGCTCGATGCCGATGGCAGCGTCTGGTATAATTGGTTCGACGAGTTCGAATTCGCCCTGCCGGCGGAAATCGGCTTCAATCTCGATGCGAACATCGAATCGTCTTTGCGCCCGATCATCAACGCGATGACGCGCGACATGGCCCGGTCCGCCCAGGGTGCGTTCACCACACAGACCAGCGTCGTCGGCCTGTGCGGTGACTCCTTCTATGACAAATTCATCACCCATGTGGACGTCGAAAAGACGTTCAAAAACTGGAGTGATGCGTCCGAGCTACGCGCTGGCGGAGCCTTCAAGCACTTCAACTTCGCCGGCGTTGATTGGGTCAATTATCGCGGCTCCGACGATAACACCTCGATCAAAATCCCCAACGACAAAGTGAAATTCTTCCCCAAGAATGCCTTGGGCGTCTTTGAAAAGGCCATGGCACCGGGCGAATCCTTCGACTGGATCAACACGCCAGGCAAGGAGCGCTACGTCGTTCCGATCTTCGACCGTGACCGCAACTCCTGGTGGCGGATGGAAGCGTACGAATATCCGCTGTTCATCTGCAAGCGACCCGAGGTGCTCCGGACCGGACGCCAGGGTGCCTGATCGATGGCGATCGACTGGGACGCCGTAATCCTCGGGCCTGTAATGGGAGTTTTTGGAGAAGGCGTCGCAGTCGATCGTGCTTCATGGCCGACCTACACGCCACTCGGCCTCGCACCCTTTCAACTCGCCGATGCGGTGTTTGATCGCGCCTATGCCGACATCACCATTGATGGCGAAGGATCCGAGGTCACTACGCGGAAGCCGTGCCTGGGCGTGCGGACATCCCTATTCTTGCAACGTGAGCCGCTGCAGGACGACAGGGTTTTCGTTCCGTCGGTGCCAGGGACCTTCGTCGTCAAGGATGTGCGTCCGGACGGCCATGGGCACGCCAAGCTCATCTTGATGGGCCCCATTCCATGACGACGTCGGCCGAATTGCTTGATCTCGTCGTTGCTGCCCTCCGGGTCGATGGCGCAACGGTCGCCGGGAGCCGTGTGTATCGGCCCGGCGATCGTCCCACGCAGAACGACCAATATCCCAACTGGCGCGCGCGGGTCGTTCGGGAGACCAAGCAATCGCTCGGCCGCGGCGGCGGGCCTGCCTTCACTGTCACCACAACGATTCGCTTGATCGGCGAAGTCTCGGCGATCGCGGCGGTCGGCGACGATGGCGCGGCCGCGGCCGAGGCTGAGCTGTGGCAGATGCAGCGCGAGGCGGAAGTTGCGATCGTCGGCAGCTATCCGCTTACCTCCAAGATCTCGCAAATCGCATCGATCGATAGTCAGCTTTCGTACAACTCCGATGGCGAGACGCACCTTGCCGGCATTCAGAGCGATCTCGCGCTAGAGTTTTACCAAGGGCCGGAAAACTTCGCGCCGATCGAGAGCGACGATCTCGATGAAATTGACGGCCGCTGGCCTGCATTCCCGCCAATCGGCTTCGCCGCCGACCTTACGCGCTGAGGAAATTTGCATGAAAATTGTCTCCGTACCGGGCCGTCTGGTCCGCGACCCCGCGACGCAGCGTTTCGTCGATAGCGATGGCATCGACATCGACGAAACGGATCTGAACTGGTCCCGGCTGCTCGCCGACGGCGATGTCGTTGAAGCCCCTGCCGACACTCCGCCCGCGCCCAAGGGCGCATCCCCGCGCGCCGCGCCCGCTCAGGAGGCTTGAGCCATGACGATCCCGTTTAAAAACATCCCGTCGAACCTGCGCGTCCCGCTATTTTATGCCGAGCTCGACAATTCCAAGGCCAATACCTCTGCCCAGACGCAGCGGGCGCTGTTGATCGGCCAGAAGCTCTCCAGCGGCACGTTCACCGCCAACGTCCCGTCGATCTGCTCGTCGCAGTCGGACGGGCGCACCGCGGCGGGGCCGGGATCAATCCTCGCTGGCATGATCGACGCCTATCGTGATAGAGATCCGAGCGGCGAAATGTGGGTCCTTCCGCTGGTCGATGATGTCACCGCGGTGCAGGCGACGGGTAGCATCACGTTCACCGGCCCGACGACGGCGCTTGGCACCCTGCCGCTGTACATCGCAGGCCGCACAGTTTCCCCGATCATCGCCAGTGGCCAAACCGCCGCCCAGGTCGCCACTACGGTGGCAGCCGCGATCAATGCCACGTCCGGTCTCCCGGTGACGGCGGCCGTCGATGGGGCCGTTGCCAGCAAGGTCAACCTGACCGCCCGCAATGGTGGCGAGTGTGGCAACGATATCGACATCCGTTTCGCATTTAAGGGCCCGGCCAGCCAGGAAGCTATGCCGGCCGGGCTGGCTGCCTCAGTGGCGCCGATGGCAAACGGCGCGATCAACCCCGTTCTGACGACCGCCTTGTCGAACCTGCTCGATACGCCGTTCGATTTCATCGTTTGTTCGCTGACCGACACCGTATCGCTGGCGGCGATCGTCGCGCTGCTGAACGACGCGACCGGACGGTGGTCCTGGTCGAGCCAGGTCTATGGTCATTGCTTCATCGCCAAACGCGGGACCGCTGGTGCCAACGCAGCTTTTGCGACCACGCTCAACAACCAGCACATCACGTGCATCCCGTTCAATGACTCCCCGACACCGGCGTGGGAATGGGCGGCGGCCTTCGCGGCCACCTCGGCGGTCAGCGTGCGCGCGGATCCAGCCGTGCCGTTGCAATATCTGACCGTCCCGAATGTGCTGGCACCACCCCTTGCGTCGCGCTGGAGCCTGACCACGCGCAACAATACCTTGCTCTATGGCGGATGCTCGACCTGGACGGTCGATGCGTCGGGAAATCTCGTTATCGAAAATATGGTGACGACTTATGTCACCAATGCGGCTGGCCAGCCCGATAATAGCTATCTCGAGATCGAGACGCTGTTCCTCATCGTCTTCGTGCTGCGGTCGCTGTCGGCGATGGTCACCGCCAAATATTCGCGCGTGAAGCTCGCGGCTGACGGCACGCGTGTGAGGCCCAACTCGAACGTCGTCATGCCATCGACGATCCGCGCCGATATCATCGCATTGTATCGCGAGCTCGAAGGACAGGGATACGTCCAGAAATCGGCCGAGTTCGCCGCTGGCTTGGTCGTCGAGAAGGATGCGACCAATCCCAATCGCGTCAACGTCCTGCTTCCGGCTGTGCTGATAGGCCAGCTCCGCACCTTCGCCGTGTTGATGCAGTTCCGCAACGCCTGATCCCCTCAATTTCTGGAGAGCGCCGCAATGGCCAATGACCCCAACCGGCTTGCCGGCACCGCTTCCGTCACGATCGACGGCCAGTCTTTCACCATCGTCGGCGAGGGGACCTACCGGCTGAGTTCGGCCCATCGCGAAACCCTAAAGGGTCAGACCGGCGTCGAAGGGTATTCGGAGATGCCGATGGAGGGGAAGATCAGTTGGAAAGGACGCGACGGTTACAATGTCGACATCGCCGCGCTCAACGCGGCGACCAATGCGACGATCGTGCTCTCCCCTGCCAACGGCAAATCGATCATCGGCCGCAATATGTGGCGCACCGGCGACCCGATCGAGGCCAACACCGAAGACGGCTCATTCACCATCGAATTCGATGGTCCCGACGTCATCGCAGCATAAGGTACTCTTTGATGAGCGAACTCCCTGACCAGTTGACCATCACCCTGCGCAAGCCGGTGACGCTGGGCGAAACCTTCACCGAAATGCGCCTGACCGAACCGACTGGCGCACAGATGCTCGAGATCGACAAATATCGCGGCGTCGAGGCCGACTTGATGTCGCTCGCGATCGTCTCGGGCATCCCATTGCCAGCAGTGAAGATGATCGGCGCGCGCGATATCCGCGCTGGGTCGCGCTACCTCGCAAGTTTTTTGTTCGACGACCCGAAGACTGGCGACAGCGACACGTAATTCTCGCGCGTGCCTTCGGCTGCCTGCCACCTGCAATTCTCGGCCATCCTTGGTCGATGCTCAACGAGTGGTGGGAGCTTGGTGGCTTCGTCGAATGAAGGAGGCCTGATATGACTGCCCAGGCAACTTTCGGCATTGACATCACAGCCTCCGATAAGACGGCCAAGGGAAAGAAATCTGCCGAGAAAAGCCTCGGTCAAATCTCTAAGAATCTCGGATCGATCGACCGCAAGGCGGCCGAACAGCGCGAGCGAACAGTCAGTGCATCAGGCCGGCGCATGGCGCGCACGTTCGGCGAGGTCGAAAAGGCTGCCGCGCGTGCCTTCGGCGGGCGGTCGATCACCGGCGGGCTATCCGACCGCCTCGGGGCAGCTCGCTCCGCAGCGTCCGCGCTCGGATCCGGCTTGGGTGAGGCATCGGCAGCGGGCGGAGTGCTCGAGGGGGCGCTCGGCGGGGTCGCGGTTGCTGGCGCTGCCACGATCGGGGTATTGGCCGCAGCGGCCTATGCCGCGTTCAAAGTCGCCGATGGCTGGGCGAAGGGGGCGGCGGCGATCGGCCGAACAGCCGAGATCATCGGGGTCGGGACAAAGGCCCTGCAGGAATTCAGTCTCGCAGCCGAACGTTCCGGGGTCGATCGGGGGACGGCTGGTGCGGCGCTGGGCGGCCTATCGCAGACGCTCAACGATGCGCGCTATGGGCGCAACAATGATGCCTTGGCGCTGCTGGCACGTATGGGCGTGTCGTTGAAGACCAAAAGCGATGGCACGGTCGACGTAGAGGCAATGCTGCCGCAGATCGCTGATGCGGTAAGCCGCCAGAATTCGTCGGGACGCCGCACGGCCGCTCGCATCCTCGGTATCCCGGAGTCTGCGCTGCCCGCCTTCAGCCAGGGTGGTAAGGCCCTGTCACAGGATATGGAACGCGCCGGGAAGGAAGGCGCTGTCATCGATGACGCTGGTATCACGACCGGCAAGCGCATCGCACGACGCGACACGATCGGTGCCCAAATGGCCGAGCGCGGCACCAATGCTGCGTCGCGGATGGTTGCCGAAGGTGTTGATACCGTAGGGACCGCGGTCATTTCGAGCGCGCGATCCATGATGAGCAGCTCCCGCACCAACGAGCGCGCTTCTGCAACCAGCGAGCGTGCTGCTGATAAACTTGAACGCGCTTCATCGCGCTTCGAAGGCGCGGTCAATTATGCCGGTGGCGGAGGTGGAAGACTGACGCGTGAGGGCGCGATCAGCGAAGCGCGTAAGGGGGTTACCCTCCGCGACAAGCTTGTTGCCCGGGGAGTCCCGTTCAGTGACGCGACGGCCATAGCGGCGAATGCGGTGCGGGAAAGTGGCGCGAACTACCGAGCGCGCGAAAGAGGCGGGAATGGTCGTGGACTGTTCCAGGTAACTGACAAGGCGCGGAAGGCGCTCTTTCGACGGATAACGGGCGTCGATATCGAGAACGCGAGCGAGGATCAGCAAATCGATGCGATGCTGTACGAGCTCCAACATTCAGAAAAGAAGAATTGGCAGCGTGCTCGAGCGAACGGCAACGATGCTGGATCCGTGGCAGCGGGCTTCGCGCGCTATGTTGAACGCCCTGCAAACCCGGATCGAGATGGTGCAGAGCGCGCGGCCGTCGCTAGAGCCCTATCTGCGATCCCCGTTCACGTCACGGTTGAGCACAAGAATGCACCGCCTGGGACACGCACGACTGTCAAGGCGGGGAGCGGGCCCGCGCCTGCAGTGAGCCATGCTTTTGAGCCGGTGCATGGCGGATGAGATCGTGACGATCCCTTTCGCCCTCGAACCGAGAATGGAGGCCGAAAATGGCATTGCCTAACAGCGGTCTTCTGCCGGCGACATTCCGCGGCGTTCCTTTTGTCGTCACCAATGACGAAATTGGCGGCGGGCGACGCCAGGTTGTCCACCAATATCCAGGGCGCGACGACCCATGGACGGAGGATATGGGTCGCGAAGCCCGTCGCTTTCGCTTTCGCGGCTTCATTTTGGACGGATCTATCCGATTTGCTGGCGGCCCTGTGCAGTTGCAGCGTTCCTTGCTTATTGCAGCGCTCGAGCGGTCGGGCGCGGGGATGCTCACACATCCAACGCTGGGGATCCTTCAGGTGTGCGTCACGCGCTTTAACGTCAGCCAAGAGCTTGATGCCGGGCGCAAGTCGAGCGTTGACATCGAGTTCGTCGAGAGCGGTAAGCGCAATTTTCCATCGATCCTTTCGTCATCCTCCGGCCTGCTCAGCGCGGCCAATCTCGGGAAGCTCGCTCTTGCCGTCGATGGTGTGCGACTGATCGCACTTGCGGCCGCAGCCGGCGGTCGGCGGCAGGATATGAGGATCACTGCTGCCTCCTGGAGCAGCAAGGCAATTGCGCTCGGCGCTGATGCCACCTCATTGCATCGTCTCACTGCTCAGCTTCCGGGCAATTACGGTCGCTTCAGCGCCGGGGGCAATGCGGGTTTCTCCGACCGGACAAGTGTGGCCTATTCGGCAGGCACGACCGTCGCGACGCTGATTGGTGTCGCCTCGGGTGCGCGGGTCGGAATTGCGGCAGCAGCGCAAGCGCTGATGACAGCAGTTTCGACCACAGATCTCGGCTATGCGCAGGACGTCGCCAGCTCGATCGTCGCAATGGTGCAGGCGCTTGCAGATGCCTGCGCTGACCCGGCCGATGCAATCCGATTGCTTGAGCAGTTGCTCGGCTACGATCCGGGTCGCACGGAAGCGACCACTGCGATCGGGCTGGCCGTGTGCGGGATGGTGCGCCGCGCCGCTGCGTCCTCGTTAGTTATCGCGGCAGGGCAATATCAGCCAACCAGCGCGAATGATGCCGCAGCGATGGTTCAACGCCTAGTCGCACTGATCGACGCAGAGGCGACCATCGCAGCGGATGCTGGCGACCGCGAAACCTATAGTGCGTTGACCGCTGCGCTCGGCGCTGTTGTGCGCGACCTTCGCGCACGCGGGGCCAATCTCGCGCAAGTCCGAACCTTTCGCAGTCCTCGCGCAACACCGGCGATCGTTCTGGCGCAGCGCTGGTATCGCGATCCGACCCGCGCCGCCCAGCTTGTCACTCAGAGTGGAGTGCCATCGCCCCTTTTCATGCCGACAGAATTGCTGGCGCTATCCGCATGACCGATGCACACAAACCGGATGGAGACCTCTCGATCGAGGTCGGCGGCAACGCGATTACCGGCTGGGAAGCGATCGACGTAACGCTCCGCGCCGAAGCTTTCCCGAACAGCTTCGCGATCAGCCTTTGCTCGAAGGAGCCCATCACCAGCAAGGTGGTCATCGCGAAAGCTGGTGACCCATGCGTGGTCAAGATCGGCAGCGACACCGTGATTACGGGATACGTCGATCGCGACAGCAATACGACCAGCGCAGACGGACACACCCTCTCTTTGATCGGGCGCGGCAAGACGCAGGATCTCACCGATTGCTCAGCCGAGTGGGACGGTGGCCAGATCCTTAGCGCAACCGGGTTGGAAATCGCCAAGAAGCTGGCTGCTCCTTATGGGATTGAGGTCAAACTTGCCGCTGGCACCGACGCTGGCCAGCCGGTTCCACAAACCAACATCACCTATGGCGAGACTGCTGCTGGGATCATTCAGCGGAACGCGCGGAACGCAGGATTGCTCGCCTATGAAGATTCGGACGGCGCGCTGCTTCTTGCGCGTGTCGGAACCGTCAAGGCCGCCAGCGGCGTAAAATATGGGGTTAATGTCCTCGATTCATCGGTTACCAACTCAATGGACCAACGATATTCCGAGGTCCGCTGCGCGGCGCTTTCGCAGAATACCTTCGGCGATATTGCCGGGGGCGATGACTCATTCTTTTATTTCACTGCGTTTGACCCGAATGTTCCGCGTCATCGGTTGATGTATCTGGTGACCGAAGCGGCATTTTCACCGCGCTTCTTCACCGAATTGAAGGCCAAATGGGAGGTGGCACGGCGCGCAGGTCGTGCGGGTGGCGCGTTCGTCACGATCGATAGTTGGCGTGATAGCGCCGGCAGGCTCTGGAAGCCCAACACCCTGATTGATGTCGATGTCCCAGGCCTGCGCGGCGAGGGCCAGATGTGCATCTCCGAGGTGACTTTTCACCGATCGACCGATCGCGGTACCGTTGCAGACTTGTTCGTCATGCAACCATCGGCATTCGCTCCAGAACCGATCAGTCTGACCAATCTCAACACGGCAGATATTGCGCCAGATTCGACGTCGCAATTGGTGCTGCCATGATGTCGCGAATTCTCAATCTGATCGGTCGCGGTCGCCTCACGCTTGTGAAGGACGACAAGGACGTTCAGCGCCTTCAAATATCGGAAGGGAACACCGGTAGCGACGAAGGCGAAAGCCTTACGGACGATATCGCGATGATTGGCCTGTTCGGCTTATCGAGCAATGCACCGGAAAAAACCGAGGTGGTGCTGCTTCGCCTCGGCGGAGATCGGTCCCAGACAATCGCCATTGGGGCCAATCATCGGCCATCCCGGCCGACCAATTTGGCACCAGGCGACACGATGCTTTACCGCGCGAAGGACAGCGCGCGCGGGGCATATATCTGGCTCAAAGACGGCGTGCTGCAGATCGACGCGGCGGCCGGCGACGTGATGGTCCAGAACGCGGCGACCGTCACCGTCAAGGCATCGACCAAGGTCCGACTTGAGACCCCCACGGTCGAAACCACGGGCGACTTTGTCAGCCGCTGCGATGGGACCTCAGTCAGCCTCAATGCACTGCGCGATGCGTATCACCTGCACAAGCATACCGGTGGCACGATCAGCGGCAATACCGGGGCAACCGATCATGACGTGTGAGCTGCCCTGTGGCTGACATTGCCACCATCTGGGACGCCGCAGCTGGCATCGGAGACTGGTCGCTCTCACTCGGTCGATCGAACGTCATCGTCGATGAGAAAGGTGCGTCGATACGCGACGGGCAGGGTCGCCAATATCTTACCTCGGCAGATGCCTATACCCCCGGCACGGGACTGGTTTCGGATCAGGACCTTCAGACGGCGGTCCTGATCAGCCTCTTCACCGACGCAGAAGCCGGGCCGGACGATGTTGTTCCGGACGGCACCGGAGATCCTCGAGGATGGTGGGCCGGGTCTATCGGCTCCAAGCTTTGGTTGCGCGAACGGTCTAAGGCGACGCCCGATCTGCCGGAATTGATCCGAAACGATATTGGTCAAGCCCTGCAATGGCTGATCGATGACGACGTGGTCGCGTCGATCGCGGTGACTGCGGAATATCGGGACGCGAAGACGATCGCCGCCCAGGTCGTGCTTCGTCGGCAGGACGGAACGCAGATGGCGATGCAATTCGCGCGCGTTTGGGAGACAATCTGATGCCATTCGCACGCCCGAACCTGTCGCAACTGCGCGTGACCGCTGCGACCGGGATCAATTCCGTGCTGACCGGGCTCGATGCGTTGCTCCGCTGGTCGAACCTTGGCATCGTCGCCGAAGTTCTCGCTGGCCTGGTCGATGGCCTTTACGGTTATCTCGACTGGATCGCGCTGCAGAGCAATCCGTTCACGGCGACCGATGAATATCTGGAGGGGTGGGCAGCACTCAAGGGCGTCACCCGTAAACCCGCGACGAATGCGACGGGAACTGCCGTGTTTGCGGGGACGAACGGCAGGGTCGTACCATCTGGGTCGCTGGTGAGCCGTTACGATGGCATCGGCTACGTAAGCACCGCGGATGCTACGGTGACGGGTGGCTTTGCAACAGTTCCGATCAGCGCATCGGTTGCAGGGATCGAGGCAAATGCCGTCGCCGACGTTACGCTCACGCTGGGTGTTGGAATCGCTGGCGTCTCCGCGACGGGCACAAGTTCGGGACCATGTACCGGCGGCGCGGCGGTCGAGACCGACGCATCGCTGCGCAGCCGGATGCTGATCGCGTATCAGAAGCCGCCCCAAGGCGGATCGATCGATGATTATGGCGAATGGGCGCTGGCGGTGCCCGGCGTCACGCGGGTCTGGGTGATCCCGAGCGGGATGGGGCCGGGGTCGGTCGTCCTGTTTTTCATGATGGATGACGCGCAAACGTCTCATGGAGGCTTCCCCCAGGGCACCAACGGCTGCGCACGCCTCGAGACGCGCGATACGCCCGCGACCGGCGACCAACTTGCCCTCGCCAACGCCCTGTACTTTCAGCAGCCGGTCACCGCCTTGGTTTATGCGGTCGCACCAACACAGAATGTCATCGGGTTGACCATTGCCGGGCTTTCGACGGCCAGCACCGCGACCAAAGCCGATATCGCTGCAGCCTTCGCGAATGCGCTGTTGGTTGCGGGCCGACCGGGCGGGGTTACCAATGTCTCAGCGATCGAGAGCGGGATCGCCGCCGTGGCCCTGACGGGTGGCTTTGTCCTGACGAATGTGACGGCTTCGGCCGGGACCGTTTCGCCAGGCGCGACCGGCAACATCACCTCCAACGCTGGCGCACTGCCCGTTCCCGGCGCGATCACCTACATATGAGAGCTGAACCCGATACGCTGGATGGCGGTGGCGATCCGGGGTCGCCGATCACTACGCCCGATCCAGCCCCAAACCCAAACCCAACGCCGACGCCCGTCCCGACGCCGCCAGCGTCTCCTGTCGCGACGCCTGCGCCGCCCAGTCGGCCACCTCCGATCCCGCTCCCGGCGCTTCCCAAATCGCAATTGCCAACTCCGCCCGCACCCGTCGGCGTCGCGCGCTACAGCGAGGATGATTACACCGATGCAGCGCTGGCACTGCGCCCACGCGGTCGCGTCTGGTCGCTCGACCCGAATGGCGTGCAGGCGCGCGTTTTTCGAGGTGTAGCTAAGACGCTTGTTGCCCTTGATGCGGCAGCAAATTCGATCCTGGCGGGCAGTCTCCCCGGATCAGCACTATCTGGGTTCATACCGGAATGGGAAGCAACGCTCGGCTTGCCAGATCCTTGCGCCGGAAACGCACCGACTGTGCAGCAACGCTGTGATCAAATCCGCGCGCGCTTCGTTGGCGGCGGCGGCCAGTCGCGCCAGCACTATCTCGACATGGCCAAAACGCTCGGTTTCACGATTATGATCACGAACTTTTCACCGTTCCGGGTCGGCCATAGCAGCATCAATGAGCCGATCAACGACGTGCGCTGGACGTTCATTTGGGGCGTGACGATCGTTTCCAATTTCGGCGGCGCTCCGATCGACGTCCTGCTTTGCGAACTGGCCGCAGGCCGCCCGGCAGGCACGGACGTCATCCTACTTTCGTGAAGGGATTATCATGCATCGGATCGATGGACCGACGGCAGCGGCCGCGCTGCCGTCCCCGGCCGCAGTGGTGGGCACACCTGGCTATTGGTCAAGCGGGGATCCCACGACATCAACGCCAGCGACGGTTCCAACCCAAGACTGGTTTAATACCGTCCAGGAAGAGTTGGTCGGTCTGGTCACTGCAGCCGGTCTCGCACCCGACAAAAGTAATCATAGCCAGTTGCTTGCAGCCCTTCGGGTGCTGTTCGTTGCGCAAGGTGGCGTTGGCGGCGGCGTCATCATCGGTGCGAACCAAGCCACAATCCCCATCGCTGGCGGTTTTCTCATCAAGGTTGGAACGGATTCGGGCACCTTCTCAGAGGGAGCGCTGACAGTGACTTTCGATGATCCCTTCCCCCACGCGTGCTGGGCACTGATCCCAGTCTCGATCAATGCATCGGGCACGAACACCAAAGACATTTGGCCTCAGCGACAATCGCGAAGCGCGGGTTCGGTCACGCTGTTCATGAATCTGGGCGGCGGCGGGACCACCAATTCCATCGATGGCGTCGACTTCATCGCGCTCGGAAACTGATCGACGAAACCTAATTCTTGGAGTACCGACATGCCCACAATTGGGGATTTTAGCCCGCCAGCAGTGCTGGATGGGACGGAGAAGATCGCCGGTTGGAAAGACGGAAAAGACGTCGGCATTCTGGTCGATCAGCTCATTAATAAAGCAACGAGCTTCGCCGAGATCGCCCGTAGTAACGGTCTTTGGGGCGTTCTGCCTACCGATAGCGATATAACTGCTCTCAACAAGTTCGCCGATTACGCGATTACGCAAAATCCAGGCTTTCAAAGCACTATCCCCGGTCCTTCCGACAACACCTATACCACGCTCGCTACATTCCGAGCCTCGGACGTGACGCGCAAGGTAGCATCGCTGGTCGGGGTGCCGGGCATTCCAGACGCGCGATATTATTTCGACCGCGCCGCAGGTCCCTATGTCGAGAGCCTACCAGATCTGATTAAGGCCGATAGCACATCTCTATCGGTCGGGGTGTGGAGACGGCAGGGCGCGACCGGGATCAGCCATACCCCCGCAGGAATAGGCGCGGCAACGCGTACTGCTGCGCAGGTAATGGACGAGTTTGTCTATGCGTCTGGATTTACGGGTTACACCGAGGCAGGTGAAGGTTCGTCAACCGATAGCTATCCGGCAATTATGGCAGCCATCGCGGTTGCGAACGCCCGGAGCCGCCCGCTCATCATCCAAGGTCGCCCGCGCATCTCGCAGACGATTAAGCTGACTGCGCCCACGCACCTCAAGTTAGAGGGATCTCATTACGTGCCGGGCCAATTGCTCGGCGGCACGCTCATTATTAAGGGTAATAGCTGCGCTGGCCCAGCGATACAGGTAAACCCAGGGGCGCTTGGTTCCATCATCGAGGGCGGCGGCATCGTCGGCGAAAGCGGGAACACCGGCGACGGGCTCGCTATCATGGGCGCACGCGTCATAGTGCGCGACGTCGGCATCCAGTATATGGGCCGGGACGGTATCCGTATCGGCGGCTATGCCACGAGCGATCCATGGTACGATG
>NZ_RWKS01000060.1:0-4072 GCF_003985085.1 Sphingomonas sp. TF3
GGTAGCTGTCCACGCGTGAATATGTGAATGTGTGAACACAGAAATTAGGAGCTTGGGGGTGGCACGATCGACAAACGCCAGAAAGCCGGCCGGGACGGCAGCGCAGGCCGACGAACCGATGCTGCCGATCGAAGCGCCGCGCCGTCAGCGCAACCGCATCGGCAAGAAATCGATCGCTGGCCGGTTTGATCCGGCGGTTGCCCGAGCGTTCGCGATCCTTGCTGTCAAGGAGGACAGCACGATCGAGGCCATGTTGACCGAGGCCGTCCTCGACATTCTCCAAAAATACAATCAGCCAATCGAGAAGTGAACAGGCTCACGTGTGAATGTGTGGACACGTGGACAATAGACCTATTGCACCAGCCTTATAGAGCACACTTCCCAACGCTATAGGAATCTGACAGGCTTTGGTGTCGGCGAACTCGTTCGCCGATTCGTCGTGGCGATCATAGCGGGTGGCACCGCTAAGGCCAAAACGACGAAAGCCCGGCTTGGCGGCCGGGCTCTCGGAAAGTCTGATGGGCGGGAAGCCCGTGTTCTGTCGCAGGAACAGCCTCCCGCAGATCGGACGTGAAGTCAACTCGAAAACGCTGTTTTCGAGAACGGGAGAGCTATGTCCATGTGGGATTGCCGCCAGCAGCCGGGCCGACCGATCGACGGGAGGTTCCCATGCAAACTGTATTCGAGGCCCTGGGAGGGGCGACGAGAGGGCGACGACCGGGCCGTCAGACCGGCCAGCGGGTCCATCGCTACAGCCGCACCGAGGAGGGCCGGGAAGGGCGGTTCTGGCAGCCGTTCAATCCCAAGAATGTCGCCCGGTTCATGCAGGCGGCCGAGAAGTATGATCGGGTGAAACGGCTTGCCCACCGGCGCGAGCGCAACAACCGCGAGAACGGGGCGATCGGCCATGTCGGGCTTGAGGTATTGCGCGAGCTGCTACGCCTGATCGACTACAAGACAGGCCGGCTCGATCCGGCGATAGCGACGCTGGCGCTTCGCATCGGCCGCTCGATCGCGGCCGTGGTGGACGCGCTAAAGCGGCTCAAGGCGCATGGCTTCCTCGATTGGTTGCGCCGCTATGTGCCGACCGGCAACGCGGGGCTGCGCGGCCCCCAGGTCAAGCAGACCTCGAATGCCTATCGTTTGATGCTCCCGCCGCAGGTTGAGCGCGGCATGACCGCACCACCGCCAGAGGATGACAGCGATCGGCGACGGGTGGCGGCCGAGGAGGGCAGGGCGATGATCGCCGCGCTCCCCCTTGATGAGCAGCCAGCCCAGCTCATTGACGATCCCGGCCTTGCCGCGATTCTTGCCCGGCTCGGGCGAGGGATCATGGACCAAGAACGTGATTCAGAGAGGCAGAATGAATCCCGGCAGAGTTAGAAATATACAAGTGGAATTGGCCTAACGGCCAATGCGTAGTTCGCTTCGTGCCGCCTACGGCGTCACAAGGGCGGCGCAAGCGCCGCTGGCTAGGCGGAAAAGAAGTGGGGCAGGTGGCGACGGAATCACCCGCTACGGCCGCTCAGGAAAGCCGTGAGGGCAGGAGAGGGGCTTTCGACGTGTCATGGGCGCCGATGACGGCAAACTCCACCAGCGAGGTTTAAATCGACCCGGTGGTTTGCGGCCGAACTAGCCGCCCCAATCGTTCAGGGGTCGGTTCCGGCTGAGGGCGAAATGACACCCTAAGCGACGACGTCTTTGGGCCAGAGGTATTCGCCGGTGAGCAGGATGTGCGCCCACCCGAGCGGAGAGACGTGGGCGAGAAGATGGTCCGGCGTATCGAGCCCTTCGCGACGCCGGGCTTCCACGGCATGGCCAAGGTGCAGGGTGTTCCAATATACGATGATAGCGGTGAGTAGATTGAGGCCCGCGATCCGGTAATGCTGGCCCTCGGTGGTGCGGTCGCGGATTTCGCCCTGCCGGCCGATGCGCAGGGCGTTCTTGAGCGCGTGGTGCGCCTCGCCCTTGTTGAGGCCGACCTGGGCGCGGCGCTGCATCCCGGTGTCGAGGATCCATTCGATGATGAACAGCGTGCGCTCGATCCGACCGACCTCGCGCAGGGCCGCGGCCAAATCGTTCTGGCGCGGATAGGCGGCGAGCTTGCGCAGGATGCGGCTTGGTGCGACCTGCCCTGCGCTCATGGTGGCGGCGCAGCGGAACAGGTCGGGCCAGTTGGAGACGATCAGCGCCTCGCGCGCCTTGCCGCCCACCAGCGGGCGCAGTTCTGCCGGCGTGGCGGCCGGATCGAACACGTACAGCCGCTTGGACGGCAGGTCGCGGATACGCAGTACGAGGCGGTAACCGAGCATGGCGCTGATTCCGAACAGATGGTCGGTGAACCCGCCGGTATCGGCGTACTGCTCCTCGATCCGCCGCCCGGCTTCGTTCATCGTCAGCCCGTCCAGCAGATAGGGTGCCTCGCTGACGGTCGCGGGGATGGTCCGCGATGCGAACGGCGCGAAGCGGTCGTTGACGTGGGTATAGGCCTTGATGCCGGGGTCGTTGCCGTAGCGGGCATTGACAGTGTTCATCGCCTCGCCCTGTCGCGCGGCGGGGTAGAACTGGCCATCGGCCGACGCAGTGGTGCCCATGCCCCAGACCCGCGCCATCGGCAGCGCGCCTTGCGCGGCGACCACGTTGGCCAGCGCTTGGTCGATCGCCTCGCTCTCGACATGCCAGCGCGCGAGGCGGGAGAGCTGCCAGTAGTCGTGGGTATTGCAGGCCTCGGCCATCTTGCGCAGGCCGAGGTTCAGCCCCTCGGCGAGCAGGACGTTGAGCAGGCCGATCCGGTCGCCACACGAAACACCGGTGCGCAGATGGGTGAAGGCGTCGGTGAACTCCAGCGCGGCGTCCACTTCGAGCAGCAGGTCGGTGATGCGGACGGGCGGCAGGCGACGATACAGATCGAGCACCAGATCATCGATGCCGTCCGGTGCATCGGCGATCAGGCGATCGATCCGCAACGTGCCGCCCTCGATGCTGCCTTTCGGGATCGTGCCGGCGCGCGCGGCGCGACCAAGCCGGGCAAGGCCATCGGCAAGTCGCGCCTTGCGGTCGGCGAGCCAGACATGCGGGTCGGCCGGGACCGCCAGCTTCGCAGCGCGCGCGGCCTCCATCGGCACGAGGACGTTCCGGAGGTCGCCGTAGCGATGCGAGCGGTCGAGCCAGATGTCGCCCGAGCGAAGCGCGTCGCGCAGGTGGAACATGACTGCGACTTCCCGAAGGCGGGCATCATCGTCGCCCTTCGCCCGCAACTGACGCCGCCATTTGGAATGCGGACGCAGGAAATCGTCGTTCGCCAGCAGTGCGCCATTGGTGGCGATGGCGGTCGCCGCGTCGAGCAGAGGCCGGGTGACCGGCGCAGCTTCGAGGTCGAGGCAGCGCAGCATGCGCGGGGCATAGCGGCGGAACCGATGATAGCCCTGATCGACATGGGCCAGCGGATCGTCGCCCAACGTCTCCGTCAGCGTTCTGGCGGTCGCGACGAGGCGGGTAAGATGCTCCCACCCCGCTGCACGCGCGACCGCGTCTTCCAGCGACGCGCCGTCGCCATGCGCTTCGAGCAGCAACTGGCCGAGTGCGGCGAACCCGTCCAACGTCGCTGTAACCCCACCTCTGGTTTCCGCCGCGCGTACGTCATGCAGCTGTTTCGCCTCGCGCCAAGTGCGCCCAACGATCCGGTCATGCGTCTCGATCACCGCATCGGCGGTCGCGGTCGCCCACTCGATGATGCAGACCGCGAGGATGGCGCGACGCCGGTCGGCACCGAGATCGCGCAGGCCATCGGCGAAGTAGCGTTCGCCCTGTCGGCGCAACCGGGCGATACGATGCGGCGGGACGCCGACGAGCAGACCGGCATCGAGATTCATCGCGCGCAGGAACTCCAACCGGTCGAGCAGTCGGTTCGCCGCGGCCGAATTATTGCCCGGCTCGATCCGGCGCAGCCATATGAAGCGGCTGATTGTCCCCGGCAGCATCTCGGTCGTCAGACGGTCGAGCCGGGTGTAGGCGGCCGGATCAATGCGTGTGGCGATGCGCTTGTCGATGCGACGTTCGGCCGCGACAAGCG
>NZ_RWKS01000061.1:0-4028 GCF_003985085.1 Sphingomonas sp. TF3
CCTCGGCGCGCTGTCGGGCGGGCTCGTGGGCTTCACGCTCGGGCTCGTCGGGGGTGGCGGATCGATCCTCGCGGTCCCGCTGATGGTCTATCTCGTCGGCGTGCCGAACCCGCATGTGGCGATCGGGACAAGCGCGCTCGCCGTCGCGGTCAACGCCGCATCGGGGCTCGCGCAGCACGCCCGCGCCGGCACGGTCAAATGGCGCTGCGGGTTCCTCTACGCGGGCAGCGGAATCGCGGGCGCGCTGGCGGGGTCGACGCTCGGCAAGGCGGTCGATGGCCAGAGGCTTCTCTTCCTCTTTGCGCTGCTGATGCTCGTGGTCGGCGCGCTGATGCTCCGCAGGCGCAAGGATCCGGGGGTCGAGGGCGCCGCCTGCAACCGCCACAATGCGCCCCGCGTGCTGGGCTACGGGCTCGCGACCGGAGGGGTATCGGGCTTCTTCGGCATCGGCGGCGGCTTCCTGATCGTGCCCGGACTGATCGCCTCGACGAGGATGCCGATTCTCAACGCCGTGGGCACCAGCCTCGTCGCGGTGACCGCCTTCGGGCTCACCACCGCGCTAAGCTATGCGCTCTCCGGCCTTGTCGACTGGACGCTGGCGGCGATCTTCATCGCGGGCGGAATCTTCGGCGGCCTTGCCGGCACGCGCGCGGCGCGGCGCCTGTCGTCGCGCGGAGGGCTGGCCACGGTTTTCGCCGGCCTGATTTTCCTCGTCGCCGCCTATATGCTGGTGCAAAGCGCGGGGGCCATCTGGGCCGGGGCGTCCGGCTAGGAGCGGGGGAACGCATCGATGAACCCAGAAACCACCCGGCAGGCGCCGCCCACGGGCATGGCGCGCTGGAAGCTGGTCGGCCCCGGGATCGTCGTGGCGGCAACCGGCGTCGGCGCGGGCGACCTGGTCGCCACCCTCGTCGCGGGCGCGCGCTTCGGCTACGCGCTGCTGTGGGCGGCCGTGATCGGCTGCATCGTCAAGATCGCGCTCGCCGAGGCGACGGGCCGCTATCACCTCGCAACCGGATCGACGATACTGGAGGGCTGGCGTTCGCTGGGCCGCTGGACCGGGTGGTATTTCGGATTCTACATCATCCTGTGGGGCTTCGTGTATGGCGGAACCGCGATGAGCGCGACCGCGCTGCCACTGGCGGCACTGTTTCCCGATGTCCTGCCGTTCTGGGCCTGGGGGGCGCTCTCGGGGGTGCTGGGCGCGGCCTTCGTGCTGCTCAACCGCTATGCCATCTTCGAGGCGGCGATGAAGTTCTTCATCGGAGTGATGTTCGTCGTCGTGGTCGGGCTGGCGATCCTGGTCGCGCCCAATCTGGGCCATGCGCTGGGCGGCTTGGTGCCACAGCTTCCCGAAGGCTCGGCCATCTACACGCTGGGGCTGATCGGCGGCGTGGGCGGCACGATCACGCTCGCCGCCTATGGCTATTGGGTCAATGCCAAGGGTTGGAACAGTCCGGGCTGGATGGGCATGATGCGCTTCGACAACCGCGTGGCCTATGTCGTGACCGGCATATTCGTCGTTGCGATGCTGATCGTCGGCGCGGAACTGCTGCACGCGGCGCAGATCAGCCTGGCGGGCGGCGATCGCGGCCTGCTCGACCTCGAGGCGGTGCTGGCCAGGCGCTTCGGGGCGACCGTGGCGACGGTCTTCCTGATCGGCTTCGTCGCCACCACCTTCTCGTCGATCCTCGGCGTCTGGCAGGGCGTCTCGCTGCTGTTCGCCGACTTCGTGCGGAACCTGCGCGGCACCCATGCCGCGGGGGATCGCAGCGATCTCGAAACCAGCCCGGCCTTCCGCTTCTATGTGCTCTGGCTGACCTTCCCGCCGATGGTTCTCCTGACGCTGGGCCAGCCCTTCGCACTCATCATCGCCTATGGCGCTTTCGGCGCATTCTTCATGCCCTTCCTCGCGCTCACCCTGATGTGGCTGCTCAACCGACCCGGCGTGCCGCCCGAATGGCGCTCTGGCTGGCTCTCGAACCTCTTGCTGGCGCTGTCATCGATCCTCTTCATCATTCTGTGCGTTCACCAGATTCTGACCTTCCTCTAGGTCCCGCGAAGCCAAACGCCGCAATCGACGGGATAACCGCTGCCGAGAAGCGGTTATACTTCAAATGCTTGTTATATTGGGAAAGCTGGCGCACCCGACAGGATTCGAACCTGTGACCTCTGCCTTCGGAGGGCAGACGTCAAGCCCTTTTCCGCCCATCTGCATGGAATGTTTTAGGCGAATTTTCAGGCACTTAGCCTGTAACGAGCGGTGGGCGCGAAGGTCGGATTTATCCTCACGGAAGCACCACGGAAGCAGTTTGCTACGCTTCGGATGTCGCAGAGACAAGCCGCCGGAAATGCGGTGAACTGGCATCGGCCCACACTGGTTTGCGTTGACCGGCGACCGTCGATCCATGTAGGGACGGCGGACTGCACCCGTAGCTCAGCTGGATAGAGCGCCACCCTCCGAAGGTGGAGGCCACACGTTCGAATCGTGTCGGGTGCGCCAGCTACCGTTAAATGTCGACGAGGCAGCCCCGGACCTCGACTGTCTAGCGCGTGCCCGACGTGCAGTAGTCGTCCAGCCAGGTTGTTCTTGCGCCGGCGGCGGACCACAGCATCGGGAAGAAGCTCTCGTTGAGGCCGGCGTCGCCGGTGATCTGATAGCGCCGGTAGATGTAACCTCCGCGCCGATCAGAAAATCGAGCTTGGCCGGAAACGAGATGAACCCCGATCGACCGGCGCATTTGGCCGGTGGAGCCGTTAGGTCCGGACCCATGCCAGGTTTCACCGGCGTGGATGACGACGGACCCCGCCGGAACCTCGGCATAGTATATGTCTGGCATCGGTGCGTTCGCGGCGTGGGCGGCAGCGCGAAGTTGGCCGCGATAATCCCCTGCCGCATGGAAGCTGGAAGGCATCGGCGTGCAAGGCCATTTGTGTGACCCGCGAGCGTATTCGAGGGTTCCGGTTTGGCGGGTCACATCGTCGAGGGCGAACCAGAAGGTGATCGTCTCTTGGGGATCAAGGAAGTCCATGAATGACGTGTCTTGGTGATACGCGATCGGCTTCCCACCGGGCGGCTTCCACCAGATCGTGTCCTGTCCGAGCTTTGCGCTTGGCCACCCGGTGAGACGGCAGGCGGCTTTGCCAAGGTCTTGAGACAGGCTGAGCGCGGCGATCGTGAGATCAGCTTTCCAGGCATTCGCCATGTGCCGCGTCACGTCAGGTTTGCTCAGTTCCTCTCGCCAGTACCACTCGTCCGGGTAAACGCCCGTATCAAAGTCTCCGGCGAAGAGCGGTTCAAAGCGGGAGCGGAGTTGTTCGACCGCCGTCATAGGCAAGACGTTCTCAACTGCGAGGAAACCCTCCTCGCGAAACTGCTCCACCTGCACGTCGGAGAGTGTTTCCAACCGGTTCATGGCAAGCGGCGACATGGCGATTTTCCTATGTAGTTTTCCTTCTGTTGACGTATAGAGGCGCTTCATCTGTCGTTCAAACGAACGAATTATGGCATTTGAGGCATATCATCGAACTTGACCGAATAGATTTCGCCATTCTGGGCATTCTGCAGGAAGACGCGCGCACGACGGTCAAAGCGATCGCTGCGGAAGTTGGCCTAGCCCCATCCTCCGCACATCAACGCATTCGCCGGTTGTGGGAGACTGGCGCGCTGAAGGGTCTGCACGCGGAAGCCGATCCAAAGGTTTTTGGCATCGGTCTCGAGGCGTTGCTCATGATCGGGCTGACCAAGCACAAGCGTCAGACGGTCGACGATTTCCTTCGGGATGTCACCGAGATCCCGGAAGTGCGATCGGCTTACCTAGTCACGGGACGCTACGACCTGGTCGTGCATGTCGCCGTCCGCGACACGCTCCATTTGAAAGACGTGGCGCTCGATCAATTTACGAGCCGGCCCGGCGTCACCCGTATCGAAACATCCATCGTCTTCGAGGCCCGTCGGCGCGACAGGTTGCCGAACTATCACAGCCCTCAAGACGCGACCTGACAGAGGGGGCGACCATGCTTTCGCA
>NZ_RWKS01000062.1:0-3791 GCF_003985085.1 Sphingomonas sp. TF3
GGGTCGTGCGGCGGAGCGGAACAGAAAAGTGTCATAAGGAGCCGTTTGGCTCCATGCAGCGATAGATGGTCGCCGGGTGAACGTTGAAGGTCCTTGCGACGGCGCTGATGGATTTGCCCTCCAGGACGAGTTGCCGAGCGAGTTCGGCCTGATCGGGCCGCATCTTCTTCGGTCGACCGAAGGACACGCCGCGCGCCATCGCCGCCTTTCTCCCATCGTCGGTCCGCTTCAAGATAAGAGACCGCTCGAACTGGGCGATCCCGGCGAAGACGGTCATGATCATCACGCCGGACGGGGACGTGGTATCGGCCCAAGGTTCGTCAAGCGATTGTAATCCTGCCTGCTTCTCCTTGATGCGCTCGGCGATGTGCAGGAGATCAATGGTGGATCGCGCCAGGCGATCGAGGCGGGCGACCACCAGAACATCGTCCTTGCGCAGGTGGCCCATCAGCTTTTCGAGTTCGGGTCGGCCGCGAGCGGCCCCGGATATCTTCTCCTCGAACATCATTTCACAGCCGGCCTCCGAGAGCCGACCGCGCTGGATTTCGAGGTTCTGATCCTCGGTGGAAACGCGCGCGTAGCCGAGCTTCATGCATCGCCCCCAAGCGCTGTGCGAAAGTTGCTGCAAAATGATTTTGTTTCGCACATATGTTTTGCGAAGAAATTAGCCTTGCTAATTGGCGCCGCCCGCGCCCTTCGCAAAAGTTGAAAGTTTCGCACGGTATGCCCACCCGTCACCTCACTGACGCCCAGCGTCAGGGCTTTGCCCGCTTCGACGGCGAACCGTCGGCCGACCAACTCGCGCGATATTTTCACCTGGATCAAACCGATCGCGACCTCATTGGAACTCTGCGCGGCGACCACAATCGGCTCGGCTTTGCCGTGATGCTGACGAGCGCCCGGTTTCTTGGCGCATTTCCAGTCTCGGCCGCCGAGATCCCAGCGTCGGTCTTGGCGATCGTGATCGAGCAGCTCGCCCTCGCGCCCGGCACAGGCGTGGATGCCTATTTTGAGGGAAGCCGGCGCATTCGGCATCTCGCGCTCATCCGGACGCACTGCGGCTTCACGGACTTTGGCGACAACGCCGTGGCGCGCTTCCGGCTGACCCGATGGCTCTACGCCCTGTGCTGGAGCGGTGATGATCGGCCCGGCCCGCTGATTGATCGAGCCGCGGCCTGGCTCATCGCCAACAAGGTGCTTCTGCCAGGCGTCACGGTTGTCGAGCGATTGGTTGGCAGAATCCGCGATCGTGCGCGGACCAGGCTTTGGCGCCATCTGGTCGCCAGCCTGAGCGATGACCAGCGGGTGCGCATCGCCGCCCTGTTTGACGATGGCGACACTTCCACGTTCGCCGCCTTGGACGCTCTGCGGACCGTTCCCTCGAAGCGCATGCCGACCGAGCTCTACCGCCACCTTGATCGGCTCGACGCGGTCCGGGCGTTCAATCTGCGGCCGTCGCCGCCACGGGGCGTTCCCGCCGCAACCCTTGAGCGGCTCGCGCGGGTGGCGCGCGTGGGCAAACCCTCGGCCATCGCCGCCCTTCAGGAGCCGCGTCGAACCGCGACCATCGCGGCGCTCTTCCATACGCTCGAAGCGGCGGCCCAAGACGACGCCGCCGAGCTGGCCGAGGCTCTGCTCTCGGACATGGTCAAGGGGGCCGAAGCCGCCGACAAGCAGGCCCGCCTGCGCAGCCTGCGCGATCTCGATGGCGCCGCGATGCTGCTTCACGCGATGGGCTTGCTGGTTTTGACCGACGACGCCTTGCCCCTCAATGAATGGCGAGACGTGCTCTTCGAGCGGTTGCCCCGTCCCGACATCGAGGCCGCCATGTCCAAGGTGGAGGCGATCGCCAAGCCGGCGGAAACCAAACCCTACGACCAACTGCGAACAAAATGGCGGAGCGCCCGGCGATTGTTCTTCGAAATCGCCACCCGCATCGAGACCGAGGCCGCCCCGGGCGGCAAAAACGTCAAGGCCGCGATCAGCTACCTCAAGGCCGTGGACGACTGGTCGTCTCTCGCCAAGATGCGCGGCGCGCCGACCGCCGCGATCCCGAAGGCGTGGAGGCAACATGTCCAGGATCATGAAGGCAGAGTGCGGGACCCCAAAGCCTACGTCTTCGCGATCATCGATGCCTGGCGTCTCGCGATCAAGCGACGCGACGTGTTCGCCAAGCCCGGCATCCGATACGGGGATCCCCGGCGCGGGATGCTCGAGGGCGAGCCCTGGCAAAATTCCAGATTGATGGTCGCACGCGCGCTGGGCCGGTCTCTGGAGGCCGACACGGAGATTGACGGTCTCTCCCGCCTTCTCGACGAGGCATATCGACATGTCGTTGCGCGCGCCGGCGACAATCCGGACCTGCGTTTCGAGACGGTCGCCGACAAGACCGGGATTGTGGTCACGCCACTCGACAAGCTTGATGAATCCGAAAGCCTGCGTGCGCTTCGCGCCGCCGTCCAAACGCGCATGCCGAAAGCGGGGATGCCCGACATCTTTCTTGAAGTCATGGCGCGAACCGGATTTGCCAAGTCCTTTACCCATCTGAGCGAGCGTCAGGCCACCGTCGAGCACTTCGAGATAAGCCTGTGCGCGACCCTGGTCGGCGGCGCCTGCAACATCGGTCTTGAGCCCGTCGCGCGCCCGGAATTTGCCGCTCTGCGTCGCGACCGACTTTCTTGGGTCAGTCAGAATTTCATTCGCCCTGAGACCATAGCCGCGGCCAACGCCGCGATCGTTTCCGCTCACAGCCGTCTGGATATCGTCCAACATTGGGGCGCAGGCGAGGTGGCCAGCGCCGACGGTATGCGTTTTGTCGCTCCGTCGAGCGCCATACACGCCGGTCCCAACCCCAAATACTACGGCCAGGAGCGCGGCGTCACTTGGTACAACATGATTTCCAATCAGTTCAGCGGTCTGGCCGGAGCGGTCATCCCCGGCACGTTGCGCGACAGCCTGGTCGTCCTGGCTCTCCTGCTGGAGCAGGAAACCGAGCTCGAACCGCTGGAGATCATGACCGACACCGCCGCCTATTCCGACGCCATTTTCGGCCTGTTCTGGCTCTTGGGCTACCGGTTCAGCCCCCGTCTGGCGGACATCGGCGGCGCGAAGCTCTGGCGCATCGATCGCCAGGCGAGCTACGGGCCGTTCGATAAAATTGCCCTGGGCAGGATCAAAATCAATCTGATCCGGGAAAACTGGTCCGACCTGATCCGTTTGGCCGGATCGCTCAAGCTCGGCCACCTCAAGGCCGCGGGCGTCATGCGAATGCTGCAGGTCAAAGACCGCCCAACGACCCTCGCCAAGGCCCTGTCTGAACTGGGGCGCATCATCAAGACGCTGCACATCCTGCGATATATCGACGACCGGCCGTTCCGCCGGCGGATCCTGTTTCAGCTCAACCGGCAGGAATTGCGCCATAAGCTCGGTCGGCGCGTCCATCACGGCGATCGGGGCGAAATCAGAAGCCCTCTGCGTCAAGGCCAAGAGGAGCAGCTTGGAGTCCTCGGTCTCGCCCTCAACTCCATCGTTCACTGGAACTCTGTCTACATGCAGGAATCCGTGCGCCAACTCCGCGAAGCTGGGGCGCCGCCGCTGCCCGCCGATATCGCTCGACTCTCGCCGATATCCTGGCGTCACATCAATTTCCTCGGGAGCTACGACTTCTCCGTGCCCGACGCCGTCGCAAACGGCGGCCTCAGACCGCTACGCCAACCTAATTCCGAATGGGACTTTTGAAAAGAAATAATGCCCCTTACGACACTTTCCTGTTCCGCTCAGCCGCACGACCC
>NZ_RWKS01000063.1:0-3396 GCF_003985085.1 Sphingomonas sp. TF3
GCAGGAAGCAAAAAAGGGGGTCAGGATGACAAAGACAATCGCGGTTTTAGTCTCGCTGCTTGCACTATTTCCTGCTGGAGCCGAAGCGCAGCGTCGGGGAGCCCGCGAAGTTCCGCCCGTCTACTCGCATGTTCCATGCAGCACGCCCGGGGCAAAAGAAGAGCGACCGATCGACCTGAGCACGCAATCCGGCCCCGCCACCAAGGTCGATCAGCGGGTTAATGGCGACAGGAAAGAAGCTCAGCAACGTGATCGGGTACGCTGCGTCATCGAAGGACCGGTGCGGACCCGATAGCCTGCCGGATCAATGTCCCCGACGAGTTGCCTTCTGGTGCCCGTCAACATCTCCGGAATGAAGTGTTTTACGAGCCTGGACCCGGTAGTCCGGACGATGACGGGCGCCGCGTTGCTGAAGATCGACGAGGTACTGCTGTAAATTCGGCGGGTGGTATGGCCGGGGGCGGAGTGCTGGCGGGATACCCGACATAGCTACCGCCGCCATAGCTGTGCCCGCCATCCCAGCTGACCCCGCCGTGGCCGCCGGTCCATTGCGAGCGCCTACACCTAGGCTCCGTGATGCGCAAAAACGCGCTGACCGGCCGGGCCGAACGCGATCACGTCGAAGGGCTGTGACTTCATTCCCGCCACTTCCATGCCGGGTGAGCCCATCGGCATTCCTGCGACCGCCAAGCCGCGCACCCCGTTCGGATGCTGCGCGAGCACTCGCTTCATATCCGCGATCGGCACATGCCCCTCGAACGCCATGCCGTCGATGATGGCGGTGTGACAGGACGCGACCCGCGCCGGCACGCCAACCCGACGTTGAAAGGCGACCCGGTTCGCGTCGTCGATGATCTGTACCTTGCGGCCGAACTGCTGGCGGACCTGGGCTGCCCATTTCTCGCAACAGCCGCAACCCGGGTCGCGGTGCATGGCGATGTCGGATGCGGCCGATGCGACGCCAGGAACGGCTATCAACAGGGCGGCGGCAAGGCGGGTCGATCCGTGCTTCATAACGGCTCCTATGGTCAGGGCAGGTAGGCGCACCTTATCAATACTTTGACTTGGTCTCTATTCATTCTAGATCGAACCTATACCTCTCCGCCAAACGGATGGACGGGATGAAGCGGGAGCAGTTTCATCATGGCAAACATCCGTAAGCCTATGCAGGTCGTTCCGCTGGTCGGGGCGGCTTTGCTGAGCGGCTGCGCTACCTATGCGCCGCGACCATCCTCTTACTCCTACTTCGCCGTACCCTGCAACACGCCGGGCGCGATCCGGGCGGTGCCGATCCCCCCGCCGGGCATCCCGTCCGGGGCATCGGCCGCTGCGCCCCAAGCGGCCTTTCCGCCACAGCCACCTGGCTTCGATGCGCCCGGTGGCGCGGTGCAGGGAGGCGCGAGCGGGTGCCTGGTCGCGGTCGCCGACCGCGGCCCCAGTTGGCGTGGAGCCGGCTACTATGGCGGCGGCTACCCCTATGGCTACTCACGCCCCTCCGGCTATTACGGCTCGCCCTTCCGTGGATCGATCGGGATCGGGATCGGTGGCCATCATTTCGAGGGACATCATTTCGACGGCGGCCATGGCGGTGGTCATTTCGGTGGAGGGCACGGCGGCGGACACGGCGGTGGCCATGGTGGCGGGCATCACTGATCCCGAGTATCCCCACCAAGGCTGCTCCGGAGATGAACACTGTTGACCTTGGTGACAGGCAGCCTCTCGGAGACATTGTCGCACTTGGTCAGCCTCGTGATCGCCTATGCCCTGGCTCTTCCGGTCGGCTGGGACCGGGAGAAAGAGGATCGCAGCGCGGGCGTTCGCACCTTTCCGCTCGTCGCCATTGCCAGCTGCGCCTTCGTACTGATCGCGATTGCCGTTCTCGGTCGGGAGTCGCCCGGCCAGGCTCGCCTCCTTGAGGGTCTGATCACCGGCGTCGGCTTCATCGGCGGCGGGGCGATCCTGAAGCAGGGAAGTCGGGCATCTGGAACCGCTACCGCGGCGAGCTTGTGGGCAACCGGCGCAATGGGCGGTGCCGTTGGATATGGGCTATATGACATCGCCGTCATCATCAGCCTTGTTACGTTTTTGACCTTGCGGTCCTCTCGACCGCTGAAGAAGTCGGTGCGCGATCAGGAAGGTGGCAAGCTCGATGAACCACCAACAGCGTCATCCGATCGACCTGGTGTCTGAGGCATCGATCACTGCTATAATTTCATTGGGCTTGCCGCTCTGACCGGCACGGGCAAACAACGCCCATCGACCCGGCTCGTGCCGGGAAGCCGTTTACCTGCGGGGAGAATCGAGAGCCAAACGCTCGTCAAACCGATGCTGGGCGGGATGCCGAGCGACGGGCACCTGAGGGAGGTAAGGCGAGGGCTGCGGCATCTGGTAAGCGGGACGCGGCGGAGAAGCGGCGGGGTAGCCGCCATAGCTTCCGCCCTCATAGGCATGGCCGCCGTCCCAGCTGACTCCGCCATGCGTGCCGCTCCAACTGACACCGGCACCATGCGACATGCGCTGCGCGCCCGCCGGCGAGGTCACCAGGCCGGTGACGGTCGCCGCGCTGAGCGCCAGCCAGAACTTCCTGCTCACTCCGGCTCCTCCATAACCCGTTGGACGCCTGATCGGCCTTCGAGGCAACACCCTCTCGACCGGATCAGTGCCGGAACAGACCGCCAAGGAAGCCGCCGGGCCGATAGCCGCCATGGCCGCCGCCGCCATGCCCACCACCATGTCGCCCCTCGCCATGGTGCCCCTCATTGTATCCGCCCCAGGGGGCCGGTTGCGCATAGCCTGGGGCAGGCGCTTGCGGGGGATAATCGGCCGCCGGTCTTGCGGTCGCTTCGTACGACGCATTCTTCTCGATGAGCTTGTCGAGTTCGCCGCGATCCAGCCAGATACCCCGGCACTGCGGGCAATAGTCGATCTCGACACCTTGCTTGTCGGAAAGCACGAGGTCGACGCGGCACACGGGGCAGAGCATCCCCTGCGCCCGCGTGGTGGAAGGTGTCGCTGCTGTGTCCGTCATCATGCGTTCCTTCTTGTCATGGGCGACCGAGCCCGGGCGCGCTGCCCGGGTTCGGATGATCCCGTCTTAGTAGCCGTAACCGCCATAGCGCTGGTAGCGCTCGCGACGCTCATGCCGACGCTCGCGGCGCTCCTCGCGGTCGTGGCGATCATTATAGCCGTAGCCGCGCTGATAGTAACCACCGCCGTTGCTGCGCCAGGATTGGCGATAGTCCCGATCACGATCACGATCGCCATAAGAGCGACCATACCCGTCATTCCCGCGGTACTGATCACCATAAACCTGACCGCCGCCATAGCCGCCGTAAGATTGGGCCATCGCGGCACCAGGTACAACAAGAGCGAGTACGGCCGCGGCCAAGATCAAAG
>NZ_RWKS01000064.1:0-2623 GCF_003985085.1 Sphingomonas sp. TF3
CGGCTTGATGAAGCTGGTCGGCAGTCGCTTCGGCAGGACCGAGCGGCCGTCGCGGTACATCGTTCGCAGCGCCTCGATCGCGCCGAGCAGCGGGTCGCCCGACCTTGCGGTGCGGAAGGTGAAGGCGGCGAGGAAGGCCGGTGCGAACCGGCGGACCGCAGGGTAACGCTCGACCACCTCCTCCAACCCATCGTCGGCCGAGCGGGTGAGACCCTCGGCGAAGCGGATGCTGCGTTCGAACTGGTCCCAGCCCATGCGTTCGTCGATGGCGCGGAACGCATCGCGACCGGTCGCGCGGGCATCGACCAGCAGGCGACCGAGCCGCGCATGGAAGCGGGCGGTGTCCTTCAGCATCCGTGCCTGCCCGAGCAGCCGGTCGGATCGGGTGCGGTCGGCGCGGCGGAACAGCGCTCCCACCATCTTCTCGACCATGACCAGGGCGGCGTCGGTCAGCGCCGCCTCCATCTCGATCATGGAGGCGACCAGCATGGCAAGCCGGCGCGGACGTTCGAGGCGGCGAAAGTGCTGCGCGGTGATGATGCCGGCGGTCCGTGCGATGACGGCGTAGCGAGCGGCATGGATACGCCGCGCCCGATCGGCTGTGATCCCGATGCCGCGCACCGCGTCGAGCCGTTCGATGATCCCCTTCAGGTTTGCGGCCGATGGGGCTTCCGGCCATTCGCGTATCCAACCAAGGCGGGTCCGGCCATTGTCGTCGGATGCGATCAGGCGTTCTAGCGCCGCTTCCTGATCGGCCGAGCAGTCGCGGATCAGTCCGGTATGCGCGGCCTTGCGTGCCTGCGCCCGCACGATGAGGGCGAGACGTTCCAGCGTCGATGCCGCAGGCAGCACGATCCGGTCGAGCCGCAAGCGATCGACCATGCCGGCGACGATTGCCTCGCCCCGATCGGTCGAAGTGGCGATCTCCGATCCCAGCGCCAGCATCGATCGCACGTCAGTTCGGTCGAAGGCGCGCACACCGAGATACGCTTCGATCTCCGCGCGATGCTCGCGCAGCGTAGTCGCACGAGCAGAATAATCGGCGAAGTCGTCGGTTCGGCAACCGATCTGGTCGGCGAGCAGCGACAGCATGGCGGCAGGCACCGCCTCACCCGGCAGCAGCGCACGCCCCGGATGGCGCAGGTAGCAGAGCTGCACCGCGTAGCCGAGCCGGTTCGGTCCGCGCCGGCGCCGCGACACCTGTCCGAGGTCTTCGGGGCCGAGCGTATAGAGCCGTTCGATCGTAGCTCGGTCGGCAGGCGGATCGAAGATCGCGCTGCGCTGCGCGGGCGACAATATGGTCCTGGACGGCATCGGCTTCCTGTTCGTCACGCAACAGGGAAGCGGCCCTGTTCACGGAGCGTAGACCACAATACGGGTTATGTGACATTATGGCGATCGATCGACGGGCAATGCCGCTCCGTCACGCAGACGGACGTATATGTGACAACACTCATCGGCTACGCGCGGGTCTCGAAAGCCGACGGCAGCCAGCTCCACGACTTGCAGCGCGATGCCCTGCTGGTGGCTGGCGTCGATCCCGACCACATCTATCAGGATACGGCTTCAGGCCGCCGCGATGATCGTCCCGGGCTTGCGGCCGGTCTCAAGGCGCTGCGCTCTGGCGATACACTCGTCATTTGGAAGCTCGACCGGCTCGGGCGCGATTTGCGGCATTTGGTGAACACAGTCGGCGACCTCACCAAACGCGGAGTCGGACTAAAGGTGCTGACTGGTGAAGGTGCTTCGATCGATACCACCACCGCAAACGGCCGACTGATCTTCGCCATCTTCGCAGGGCTGGCGGAGTTCGAGCGCGAGTTGATCGTCGAACGCACCAAGGCGGGGCTCGCGTCCGCGCGTGCCCGCGGCCGGCAGGGCGGACGACCGTTTAAGATGACACCGGCCAAGCTACGGCTTGCACAGGCGGCTATGGGAAAGCCTGAAACCAAAGTTGCCGAGCTATGTGCCGAGTTGGGCGTCACTCGGCAGACGCTCTACCGGCATGTCACGCCCGATGGGCGGATTAGACCGGACGGTGAGAAGCTGCTTGCTCGACGAAACCGCACGTCGTGAGCCAACCGATCTCTGAGACAATTGCGCTTCGCCCAGGGTTTGAACGTCTCCTCTTCGGTGTGCTTCTCGCATCCACCATCGGCGATGAGATTACGCAGGTGGCGCTCGTGTTCCGGGTAGCTCCGGCCGGCTCTGGTCCGCAAATAGCAGCCCTGCTGATTGCGCTTCTGCTGCCCGGTGCTTTGGTCGCGCCGTACGCGGGCAAGCTGGTCGATCACCACGATGCTGCAAAAATCCTCGCCGCGACCTCGTTGGCGCAGGCGTTCGTCTCGGGCGTGATCGCGTTCACAGGAGGCGTGACCGCAGCGCTCACCGGCGCGGCCATGCTCAGCTTCCTGTTCGCGTTTAGCGGTGCCGCGACGTTCACGCTGGTACCGATCGTGGGCCGGGCGGCCGGGCTTTCGGTTGCCCGCGTTAATGCCGCGACCGAGTTCGCGAGTGGCGGCGGCTCCGTGTTCGGGCCGCTCGCGGGTGGGCTGCTGGTCGCGTCCGGCGGTACCGCAGTTGCGCTTCTCTTCGACGCAGCCAGCTTCCTGCTGCTTGGGCT
>NZ_RWKS01000065.1:0-2607 GCF_003985085.1 Sphingomonas sp. TF3
GAGGTCGGTTCCGGCTGAGGGCGGAATGACACTCTAAGCGCGGGACAGACTAAATTATAGCGACGCGGCTCATTCGCGAGCGCCATTCGAACAGCACAAGAATGTTGTGTAAACACAACGTACGTGTATGTTTGCGTTGTGAATAACCGAATCGCCTTGTTCCGTAGCGATCGCTCCGTGTCACGCCGCGAGCTGGCGGAGGCGGTGGGCGTCAATCCCCAGACGATCGGTTATCTCGAACGTGGCGACTACAATCCCAGCCTCGAATTGGGGCTGAAAATCGCCGCCTATTTCGGGGTGCCGGTCGATCTCGTTTTCTCGCTGGCCCCCTTCCCCTCGCTTACCGAAACGCTGCGGGGTTCTCTCGATCCAGAGGATGTCGCATGAGCTATCGCGACGGCTATGATTTCCGCAAATGGTATGCGGGCAGCATGCGAAAGCGCCCACGCCGCTATTGGGTGCGGTGGGGGCTGACCGTTGGCCTTGCCTTCGTTTTGGCGATCCCCGTTCTCACGATGGTCAGCACCGCCGATCGTAGCATCGTCATGCCAAATGTCATGCCGATGAGCATACTGCTGTTCATCAGTTCGCTTTCCTCGCCCTTTACCAGGGAGGCGTGGCTTAGTCCGCGCGGTTTCGCGACCTATGACGAGTTCGAACGCAATGCGCTGTCGGCGGCGATGCATCGGGCTTACCTGATCGACGTCATCGCGGTTGGCGCGGTGTTCCTATGGCTAATGGCTGCGAGCAGGGCGAACTGGCCTAGCCCGACGACCAGCAGCCAATGGGGCACCATCGGCTACGCCACGGTCATGACGATGCTGGCGCTGCCCATCATCTTCGCCGAATTCATGGTGCCGATGCCTGACCCGGAGGATCAGCCTGCATGACCCGAAAAACCCTGCTTGAAAGGCTCGATAGTCTGGTTGGTTGGACGGGCATACCGGCACTTAGCCAACAACCACCTCGTCGCCGGCCATTACGCTGGCCAGCGACGGTTGCACTGGTTCTGGCCTTTGGAGGCGCTATCATCGCGACGATGCAAGGTGTCATCAGCAACGGCTATTCGATCGGTTATGCCGCTCTGATGGTAGGTTTTGCGATCGGGAATTTCACCAATATATTTGGCCCGTTGAAACCTCCTGCTTCGCTCGTCGAACGTGTCGATGAATGGGACAGATCTGCGCGAGCGCAGGCTTATCTCGTGACCTTTGGCGTTTTTGCGGCGACTGTCTTCGTGGGACTGTTCGTGATGCTGTGGGCCATCGCCTTTGCGCCGACATCATTATCCGCCAAGCCGATCCTTATTTTACTGTTTCTGTTGATGACGATCCTGACCACGACCCCCACCGCCTATGCGAGCTGGCGGTGGCGCTGGGATGATGATCGCTGATCAAGCATCATCTGTTCGTGCCCGCCCGACAATTGCGGCAACGGTGTTCTTGCTGAGGCCGAGGTCGCGCGCGATCCAGCGATAGCTGCGGCCCTCGACGACAAGCGCCAATACCTTGGGGGCAAGCCGATCGGACTTGGGGCGGTCGCCGGTCTGCCGCCCGAGCGTGCGGCCCCGCGCCCGCGCAGCGGCGAGGCCGGACCGAACCCGCTCGCTAAGCATGTCGCGCTCGAACTGCGCGATGCCGGCGAGCATCGTCGCCATCATTCGGCCGTGTGGCGTATCGACCTCGAAGGTCATGCCACTCATCGCGACGACCGATACCCGCCAGCCCGACAGCCGGTTGAGCGTATCAAGCAGGTCCTGTGTCGAGCGTCCCCAGCGGCTGAGTTCGGTAACGAGGATCGCATCAATGTGGCGTGCCTGAGCCAGCTTCATCACTTCGCCGCGTGCCGAGCGGTTGGCCTTCATCCCCGAGGCTGTTTCGCGGAAGACCTCGACCACCTCATAGCCGCCACGCTCGGCAAAACCGGCCAGGTCGCGGAGCTGCCGCTCGCACGACTGGTCGGCTGTCGAGACCCTGGCGTAGATGGCGGCGCGCTGTCCCAATTGAACCTTCCTGAAATCAGGCCTCGAAAACCCTTGATCTGCGTAGGGTCAGTGTTGTCCAAAACAGACTTCTGTTCAACAGGGACACTGCCGCATGCCGAGACGCCATATCCTGAGCGCGCGGCAACGGTCGCTGCTGCTCGACCTCCCGACCGACGAGGCATCGCTGCTGCGGTATTACATCCTGGCCGATGACGACCTGATCCACATCGATCGACGACGCCGGCCAGAGAACCGGATCGGCTTCGCACTCCAACTCTGCGCGCTGCGCTATCCAGGACGGATGCTGGTCCCGGGCGAGGTGATCCCGCTCGCCGTGTCGGCCTTCCTCGGCGCCCAGCTCGGTATCACCGGTGATGCGCTCATCCGCTACGCCGTCCGGCGCCAGACCCGCCAGCAGCATATGGAGGTGCTGCGCTCCATCTACGGGTACAGGACGTTCCCCGGTCAGGGCGCGCCAGCACGGGCTTTCCGTGACTGGCTGTTCGCCGAAGCCGAGCAGGCGCGCTCGAACGATGACCTTGCCCGGCGCTTCATCACCTGCTGCCGAAATACCATGACCATTCTGCCGGCGATCACGACGATCGAGCGCCTGTGCGCGGATG
>NZ_RWKS01000066.1:0-2395 GCF_003985085.1 Sphingomonas sp. TF3
TGTAAATAGGCGTTGAACCGGGACCCCCGATCGGCGTCGAAGAGGGACCCCCTAACAGCGTTGAGCCGACGTCGATGGTGGAGTGCCGTTCGCGGTGCTCGCGGCGTAGGGAGGGCGTAGCCCGACCGGAGGCGCGAGCACCGCGAACAGCTCTTTCTGGTTACCGTGCCGGGATCAGCTGCGGTTCTTGAAGCGCCAGCTGTCGTTGCCGGTTTCGACGATGTCGCAGTGGTGCGTGATGCGATCGAGCAGCGCGGTCGTCATCTTGGGGTCACCGAACACGCTGGGCCATTCGCCGAACGTCAGGTTGGTGGTGATGATCACCGACGTGTGCTCGTAGAGCTTGCTGATCAGGTGGAACAGCAGCTGGCCGCCCGAGCGGGCGAACGGCAGATAGCCAAGCTCGTCGAGCACCACGAGCTCGTGGCGACGCAGCTGGGCCGCGAGCGCGCCGGCCTTGCCGATCCGCGTCTCCTCCTCGAGCTGCGTCACCAGGTCGACGGTGTTGAAGTAGCGACCGCGGGCACCGGCGCGGATGACGCTGGCGGCGATCGCGCTGGCGAGGTGGGTTTTGCCGGTGCCCGTGCCTCCGACCAGCACGACGTTGCGGCGGCCTGGCAGGAACGAGCCTGCGTGAAGCGAGCGCACCAGCCCTTCGTTGATCGGGGTGTTCTCGAACACGAACGCGTCGAGGTCCTTCACGACCGGCAGCCTGGCAGCCGTCATGCGGTAGCGGATCGAGGCGGCGTGGCGATGCGCGCCCTCGGCGCGCAACAGATCGCTCAGGATCTCCATCGCGGTGCGCTTGCGCTGGACCCCCGCGGTGACCGCGTCGTCGAACGCGCCTGCCATGCCCTTGAGCCCGAGCCCGCGCATCGCGTCGATCATCTCATGCCGCTGCATGGAGGCCTCGCAGGCTGTCGTAGCGGGCGCAGTTGGCGATCGGCGGGTGCATCAGCGTCAGATCCTCAGACGTGACGATGGATGCAGGCCGGGGCGGCTCTCGCCGCCGCGACAGGATGTTGAGGATCACCTCGTCGCTGACCGCACCGGCGTCGAGCGCCTCGCGAACGGCGCCCTCGACGGCATCCAGGCCATCGCTGAGGACGGCCGCAAGAACGCGGACGAAGCGCCGATCGGCATCGTCATCGCTGCCGAGCTTGCGGCGCAGCCGAGCGAGCGCAGGCGGTAGATCCCAGCCCTGGAACGGCGCACCGTTGCGCAGCGCGCCAGGCTTGTTCACCAGCACCGGCAGGTAATGCCAAGGGTCGTAGATCGTTCGGTCGCGACCGAAGAACCGGGGATGATCGGCGATCACTTCGTCGCCCATCCGCACGACGATCCGGTCGGCATAAGCCCGGACCTGGACCGCACGACGCACCGCCTTGGCGGCAACCGAGTAGCGGTTCCGATCGAAGCTGATCAGGCAGGTCCCGGTCACCGCATGCTGCGTCTCGTGGAAGCCGTCGAACGCCGCGAGCATCGGCTGGAGCGCGGGCCGTTCCAACTCCAGCGCTTGCGCGACCGTCATCTCCTTGTGCTCGGGGTGCACATGCATCTCCGCCCAGCGGCGGCACTCGGCTTCCAGCCAGCCGTTCAGTTCCTCCAGGCTGGCGAACCGCGGCCGCGGCTTGAAGAGCCGCCCCCTCATCGTCTGGACCTGATGCTCGACCTGGCCCTTCTCCCAGCCGGCGGCCGGCGAGCAGGCGGTTGGCTCGACCATGTAATGATCCGCCATCACCAGGAAGCGACGGTTGAACACGCGCTCCTTGCCGACGAACACGGTCGTCACCGCGGTCTTCATGTTGTCGTAGATGCCGCGCAGCGGCACTCCTCCGAAGAAGGCGAAGCCGCGCGCATGCGCGTCGAACACCATCTCCTGCGTCTCGCGCGGATAGGCCCGAACATACACCGCCCGCGATGCGCAAAGCCGTACATGGGCGACCTTCACGCGCATCGGCTTGCCCGCGATCTCCACGTCTTCGTGGCTCCAGTCGAACTGGTACGCCTCGCCCTGCCTGAACAGCAGCGGGATGAACGCCGCCACGCCGTCGCCGGGATCCTTGCGCCGTGCCTCGGCCCAGCGCGTGGCGTAGCGCCGGACCGCATCGTACGATCCCTCAAAGCCTTCGCGCAGCAGCAGGTCGTGGATGCGCGTCATCCGCAGCCGGTCACGACGCGACCGCGCCTCATTCTCGGCCAGCAGCGTATCGAGCCGCTCCTGGAACGGTCCGATCCGCGGCAGCGGCTGCACCGACCGATGATAGTCGAACGAACCTTCCGGTGCCCGGATCGCCTTGCGCACCACCTTGCGCGACAATCGAAGATCCCGCGCGATCGCCTTGATCGGCTTGCCGCCGGCGTACTCACGCCGAACCCGAACCACAGTCTCCAC
>NZ_RWKS01000067.1:0-2107 GCF_003985085.1 Sphingomonas sp. TF3
TACCGGCACTGGCTTTACCGGCGCGACCGCAGTGACCTTCGGCGCGACCGCCGCCGCCAGCTTCACCGTCAACAGCGCGACCAGCATCACCGCGACCGCCCCTGCAGGCACTGGCACCGTCGACGTGCGCGTTACCACTACCGGCGGCACCAGCGCGACCTCGGCCGCCGACCAGTTCAGCTATATCGGGGCTCCCACCGTCACCGCGAAGAGCGCCAGCGTTGGCTATAACACCGCCACCCCGATCGACCTCACCGCCTCGGTCAGCGGCGTGCATAGCAGCCTCACCGTCAGCACGGCCCCTGCGCATGGCACCACCAGCGTGGCTGGCGATATCATCACCTACACCCCGACCAGCGGCTATTATGGCAGCGACAGCTTTGCCTATACCGCCACCGGGCCCGGCGGCACCTCGGCCGCTGCCACCGTCACGCTCACCGTCGCCACGCCTACCGCCCCAACCGTTGCCGCCAAGAGCGCGAGCGTTGCGTACAACACCGCAACCCCGATCGACCTCACCGCCTCGGTCAGCGGTGTGCATAGCAGCCTCACCGTCAGTACAGCCCCCGCGCACGGCACCACCAGCGTGGCTGGCGATGTCATCACCTATACCCCCACCACCGGCTATTATGGCAGCGACAGCTTCGCCTATACCGCCACCGGGCCTGGCGGCACCTCGGCGGCTGCCACCGTCACACTGACCGTCGCCACGCCTGCCGCCCCAACCGTTGCCGCCAAGAGCGCCAGCGTTGCGTACAATACCGCCACCCCGATCGACCTCACCGCTTCGGTCAGCGGCGTGCATAGCAGCCTCAGCGTCAGCTCAGCCCCTGCGCACGGCACCACCAGCATCGCGGGCGACGTCATCACCTACACCCCGACCAGCGGCTATTATGGCAGCGACAGCTTCGGCTATACCGCCACGGGGCCCGGCGGAACCTCGGCCGCTGCCACCGTCACGCTCACCGTCGCCACGCCTGCTGCGCCGAGCGTGGCCGCCAAGAGCGCCAGCGTTGGCTATAACACCGCGACGCCGATCGATCTCACCGCCTCGGTCAGCGGCGTGCATAGCAGCCTCACCGTCAGCACCGCCCCTGCGCATGGCACCACCAGCGTGGCTGGCGATGTCGTCACCTACACCCCGACCACCGGCTATTATGGCAGCGACAGCTTCGCCTATACCGCCACGGGGCCCGGCGGCACCTCCGCCGCCGCCACCGTCACGCTCACCGTCGCGACGCCTGCTGCGCCGAGCGTTGCCGCGAAGAGCGCCAGCGTCGCTTATGACACCGCCACCCCGATCGACCTCACCGCGTCGGTCAGCGGCGTGCATAGCAGCCTCACCGTCAGCACCGCGCCCGCACACGGTACCACCAGCATTGCTGGCGACGTGATCACCTACACCCCGACCAGCGGCTATTATGGCAGCGATAGCTTCGCCTATACCGCCACCGGGCCGGGCGGCACCTCAGCGGCCGCCACCGTCACACTGACCGTCGCCACGCCTGCCGCCCCAAGCGTGGCCGCCAAGAGCGCCAGCGTTGGCTACAACACCGCCACCCCGATCGACCTCACCGCCTCGGTCAGCGGTGTGCATAGCAGCCTCACCGTCAGCACCGCGCCCGCGCACGGCACCACCAGCATCGCGGGCGATATCATCACCTACACCCCGACCAGCGGCTATTATGGCAGCGACAGCTTTGGCTATACCGCCACGGGGCCTGGCGGAACCTCGGCCGCCGCCACCGTTACGCTCACCGTCGCCACGCCTGCTGCGCCGAGCGTTGCCGCCAAGAGCGCCAGCGTTGGCTATAACACCGCCACCCCGATCGACCTGACCGCCTCGGTCAGCGGTGTGCATAGCAGCCTCACCGTCAGCTCAGCCCCTGCGCACGGCACCACCAGCGTGGCTGGCGATGTCATCACCTATACCCCGACCAGCGGCTATTATGGCAGCGACAGCTTTGGCTATACCGCCACGGGGCCTGGCGGAACCTCCGCCGCAGCCACCGTCACGCTCACCGTCGCCACGCCTGCCGCCCCAAGCGTGGCCGCCAAGAGCGCCAGCGTCGCTTATGACACCGCCACCCCGATCGACCTCACCGCC
>NZ_RWKS01000068.1:0-1778 GCF_003985085.1 Sphingomonas sp. TF3
AACGCACCTCGCCGACTTCAGGGCCGCCTACAACTTCGCTCGCCGGCTCAAGGCGCTGAGCGGCCTCACACACTACGAATACATCGCCAAAATCTGGACCTCAGAGCCAGACCGGTTCATCGTCAATCCAATCCACCAGATGCCGACTAAACACCTAGGGCGCTTGCCATAGGCTGACAGCCCTAACCCCTAAGCCTGATCGTCACCCATGAGCGTGGCGTACAGGCGTTCGTCCACTTTCTTGACGTCAAACCTTGCCTCGGCGATCAACCGGCTCTCGCGGCCCATTGAAACCGCAAGGTCGGGATCGGTACAAAAGCGGCGCATCGCGTCCACCAGGCTTTGTGCATCGCGCGGGGCCACGAAGAAGCCGTTGACGCCGGGCACCACCGTCTCGCGGCATCCCGGCACATCCGATGTGACGACCGCACGGCCCATCGCCATCGCCTCCTGCGTGCTGCGAGGCACGCCTTCGCGGTAGGAAGGGAGGACATAGACGCGCGCCTCTGCAATCGCGGGGCGCACGTCGGGCAGTTCGCCCGACCATTCCACCGAGCCCGTGGCGGCAAAGGCGCGCATCTGATCGGCGGAAATTCCTCCGGGGCTGGGATCAAGTCCGCCGACCAGACGAAAGCGTGCGTCGGTAAACTCGCGTTTTAGCACGCCGGCCGCTTCGACGAATTCCAGCACGCCTTTTTCGCGCAGCATGCGCGCGATCAGCAGAAACGAGGGCGGGCCGGCTGGGACGGGGGTGTCGACGAATTCGTCAAGGTCCACGCCGATTCCGCCAAGCAACATGGTACAATCCTGCGCAACAATCCGTCGCTCGACAAATTCTGCGCGGTCATCCGGGTTGAGAAAGATGACACGATGGGCGCGGGCAAACGAGGCGCGCAGCAAGGAGATGGCCAGAGTTCTTGATGCCCGCTTGGCCAGCCCGTCCGGGCCGCTCGAAATGAATAGGTAGCCCAGGCCCTCCACCATGCCGATGCGGCGCGATACACGGGCCAATGCTGCGGCGAGCCCGCCGTATATATTCGGCTTGATGAAAAATGTCAGGCTGACGTCGGGTCGTTCACGACGGAACCAGCGCGTGAGATCGCGCAGCGTGCGCAGATCGGATAGTGGATTCTGCCCCGCGCGGTCGATATGATAGGTGTGAGTAGTAACACCCATGTCTTTCAGGTGTTTCGCCTGCTCAGTATTATATTCCGGAGCAAGCACATGAACATCGTGCCCCCGCCGAACCAGTAATTCCAGCAGATGCCCACGAAACCGGATCAACGTATTCGCGGCGTTCGACATCACCGTTATTTTTCGAGGCCCGTTCAGATCCCGAGGCTGCTTCGCGCCGTTCAGCATTAACAACTAACCTGTATGATATGCATCGAGCACGATCAGATGAGCAAGCGCGCTAAACAAGGTTCTTAGGCAGGTCAATGGCTCGCCTGGCCTTGGCTTTGGCTTTCGTCCGTCCGCCTGCTCGTCTATTGGGGCCGTTATGTCCGTCCGTTCCCCATCGATGTCAACCGGCGTGGAATCTTGACCCCCGATCGGTGCCCAACATTGACCCCGCTATGTCGAGCCTGATGATGGGGCTGAGGAACGTCGGCATGTGCGTCGCCGAACACCGTCGGTCATTCACCGAACGCGAGGTTGGTGGTGACCACGATCGAGGTCTGCTCGTAAAGGCGGCTGACGAGGTGGAACAGCAGCTGACCGCCCGACAGCGCGAACGACAGATAGCCGAGTTCGTCGAGGATCACGAGATCGAGCGG
>NZ_RWKS01000069.1:0-1713 GCF_003985085.1 Sphingomonas sp. TF3
CAACGCGCTTACACAGCTAGGATATGCTCCACCTGCGTTCCGCGTTCGGGAAGGTTTTGGCGAAATTGAACTGCCCATCGTTAAGGACTTCTTCCTCGCTAAGGAACTCACAATCAGTGGCGCAGGGCGTGTGTCCGCTTATGGTGGCGGCATTGGAACCGTCTATTCCTACAATTATGGTGGGACGTGGCTTCCCATCCCAGGGCTACGCTTCCGCGCCAATTACGGTCGTGCGGTCCGCGCGCCCAACGTTTCCGAAACAGCGTCGGCTCTGACGCCAAATTTTGCACCAGGCTTCCAGGACCCCTGCCGCGCTGCAAATATTGGTGCCGGCTCAACAACGCGCGCGGCAAACTGCTTGACTGATTTGGGGGCGACCATCCTCAATTCTGCTAGCTTTGCCAACCAGCCGACCTACTCCCTTCCCGTGCTCAGCGGCAGCAATCCGAATCTGAAGGCGGAAACGTCGGATTCCTGGACGTTTGGCACCGTGATTACGCCTGGCTTCTTGCGCGGCTTTTCGTTCAGTGCCGACTATTACAACATTCGGGTAAACGGGGTTATTACCTCGATTACAGCACAACAAATTGCCAACAATTGCTACGATGCAGCGACACTTAACAACCCGTTCTGTGCGCTGTTCTCGCGTTACAAGGGAAGCGGTACTGGGTCCTTGGGTGAAGTCCCGGGCCAAATTCAAGGCAATACCCTTATCCAAGCACCGCTGAATTTCGCGAAGAGAATTCGCAAAGGCATCGATACCCAAATAAATTATTCCAAAGATCTTAGCTCAACGGTTAATTTTTACGGCAATTTGATCTATACGCATGGATTCAAGACCAGCAACTTTGCCAATCCGACCGACCCGAATTTTGAAGATCGCATTCTGAGCGAACTTGGTGATCCTAAGGATGAATTCCAGTTTAGCGCAGACCTTCGGGTTGGTGCTGTGACCTTTGGCTATAACCTACACTACATTTCTCCGATGTATATCGGTGCCTATGAGGACTTCAATTCTCTACAAGGCCGCGATGCGCTCAACGCAGATTATGCCGACATACAAAAATATCCGGCAATTACGTACCATGGCTTCCGCATTCAGTGGGATATTAAGCAAAACGGCAAAAACCGCTTTCAGTTCTATGCTGGGGTGGACAATGCGTTTGATCAACATCCACCACTCGGAACCACGGCTACCGGAAGTGGCTCGGCAATCTACGACGTCCGCGGCCGCAATTTTTACAGCGGGTTCCGGGCAAAGTTCTAACGAAACACACTTTCAACACTTTAGGGCGGGAGATTTCTCCCGCCCGTTTTTTTTAAAAGGATGCTGTTAGAGATGAGCCTTGGCAAATCGGACCACGCGCCCCTGGTCGCGTCCGAAGCCTCTGCTACCGTTGCGAGACTGGAGGCTGCCGGGCATACAGGCGATGCTGCAGCTTGGGCCGAGCTTGCGACTATGTACCTTCGTGGCGATCTACTGGATCGCGACCTCCTGCGAGCTCGTCTCATGTTGCGTCGTGCCGTCACCATCGGCCACGTCGACGCAGCTCTGCTCGAGATCGCATTGACGGCAAATGGCAGCGGGGGAGCGCCAGACTGGCAGGCAGGGGTACGCCTTTTGCAAAAGGCGGCTGGCAATGACCCGCTCGCGGCGCAGCATCTTGACCTGCTGAAACGAATGGCAATTGACGAAGACGGCATGCCACGGGG